>CAZFNY010000096.1:0-3304 GCA_964520275.1 Candidatus Woesearchaeota archaeon
GCACCACGCTTCCTAGGACGCTGTCGGCTTTAGCCGACAGAGGATGTCACATTATTCTCATTAAAAGTAACGTTGTTTAAATTAAGAAAATTAATAATAACTGTTTTACTTTCTTCTTCAGAACTTACATTTTTATCTAATTGAGCAATAGTCTTCCATATTCTGCATGGTTCGTTTGATACTTTGTACCCCTCAGAGGAACTATATATACATACTATTAAAAGAGCTATCAATCCCATAATTAAAAATATAATAAATAGAAAAATTATTTTGATAGAATATCTATTTTTCATAATTAAAAATGAAAATTTTTACTTATATAGCTTTCTACGTGTTTAATGAAAAGTATTTTAAACAGATAAGCGTTAATGATATCATAAAAGAGGCAACATGATAAACAAAGCACGACTTAATGTAGATATTCCTGGAAGCATAAGCGAGTTTCAGGCTGTCATGAAGGAATTTATGCTAAAAAGAGATTTCTATAAAATTATTTTCAGAGGAAAGGGGCTTGAATTTGAGGCTTATCGAGATTTTTCTCCTGATGATGATGCAACTTCAATTGACTGGAAATCCAGTTCGCGGGCCCAGAAACTTCTTGTCAAGCAATACAAAGAAGAAAGAGACCTGAAAATTATTTTTATGATTGATGTTGGAAATAATATGGTTTTTGGCTCTGGACAGAAACTTAAGTGCGAGTTTGTTGCAGAGCTTACAGCTGCTTTATCAAAACTTATCATGGACGCTAATGATAGAATAGGGTTTTTTCTTTTTAGTGATACTATCAAGCACTATGTTGAGCCAAAAGGAGGAGACAAACATTTTCAATTTTTTGTTGATCTTTTGACACAGGCAGAGACTTACGGAGGAGTCACAGATATTGACAAGGCAATAGATTTTGCAATGCGCTATCTTGACAAGTCAATCAATT
This sequence comes from Candidatus Woesearchaeota archaeon, assembly GCA_964520275.1. Taxonomy (GTDB): domain Archaea; phylum Nanobdellota; class Nanobdellia; order Pacearchaeales; family GW2011-AR1; genus CAZFNY01. The sequence continues at coordinate 932 of CAZFNY010000096.1, forward strand.
CTGTGTTTTTGATATCTGATTTTCTAAGAGTCACAAAAGAGACAGAGAAGAAAATAAATCTTTTGTCGCATCAGTTTGAAACAGTCATAATAAGAGTAAAAGACCTCTTGGATTTGACTTTGCCTGATATGGGTGGAGAGATTGTTCTAGAGAATTCTTTGACACACGAGCAGGTTTTGGTAAATCCGAAAATTGCCAGAGCAGCTTATGAAAAATATGCCATGGAGCAGTCAAAATTGGTTGAAGAAATTTTTAAGAAGACTGAGGCAGATTATCTTGATCTGATCACTAATAAATCGTTTTCAGTCCCTCTTGCGATGTTCTTGAAAGAGAGGGTTGATAAAAAGATTTAAAATGATATTCTCATTTTCACATCCGCAGTATCTTTTTTTCTTATTTGTAATTCCCTTGGTTTTTTTTATACATCTCTTTGCATTAGGAAGCAAAAAGAAAAAGGCATTAAAATTCGCTAATTTTGAATCAATTGCAAGGATAGAGGGAATTGATTTTTTTTCTAAAAATATTGTCATACTTTTTTTGAATGTTTTTATCATACTTTTTTTGGTGTTTGCAATCTCTGGCCTGACTTTTCACACTACTGCACAATCCAGTGATTTTTCATTTGTCCTTGCAATAGATTCTTCGCAGAGCATGAATGCAGATGATTTTTCTCCAAACAGGATAACTGCCGCAAAACAGGCAGCAGTAGATTTTGTTGATTCTGCTCCTATTGGGGTAAAGATAGGAGTCATCTCTTTTTCTGGAAGTTCTAAGATTGAGAAAGATATGATAGACAGGAAAGATGAGTTAAAGAGTGCGATAAATGGGATAACTATAGAAACCATTGGCGGCACAGATTTGTACGAGGCTGTTCTTACCGGTGCGAACTTATTGAAACCGGTTGATTCTAAAGCAATTGTTTTGCTTAGTGACGGCCAGGTAAATGTGGGGGATATTGACGAGGCTATTGATTATGCAAACAGGTATAATGTTGTTGTTCACACAATCGGAATGGGAACTAAAGAAGGAGGGCAGGCAGAATACGGGCTTTCTACATTAGATGAAGATTCTTTGAAAAGCCTGGCTTATAACACAAATGGGAAATATTTCAGCGCAGAAAACAAGGAAAACCTGACAAATGCGTTTTCAAGCTTGTTTAATCTTACAGAAATGAATGTTTCTATTGAACTTTTTGATTATCTTTTGATAATTGCATTAATCCTGATTGTTCTTGAGTTTTTGCTTAACAACACGAGATATATTCACCTGCCGTGATTAATTTTTAGGGTCTTCTGAGGTGAGCATTTGATAAAGACCAGTAAACTCTCTGTCGTTTATACGATTTTTTAAGAATTCCACAAATCCAACATCATTTTTTAAATAGCCTTTAATTGCTTCGGCGATAATTTCATTTCTAGTTATTTTTTTATCTAAGCTAAATAGATAGATTTTATATAAACCTACAAGTCTATCCATATCATTTGATAAATTGGTTGTTGTCCTACAAACCTCGCTATATTTTTTGTTACCATCTGAATAAACTTTAAGCAGATATAACCTTTATAAAATTATGTGCAGAACTGAATATATTATTTCTTCTTAACTATTTTTTTCAGGGAAGCGACTATTTTGTTAGGCTGATTTTGTTTGCTTTTTTTATCGAGTTCTTTTTTTTCGTCTTTGGAAATTATTTTGTTCGCGCTCATGACATCTGCAGAGAGGTATATTATTTTTTGAATGTCCTCTGAAGAGATTTTTGTTCCTGCATACATGAAACGAGTCATGCTGTTGCAGATTTCTGATGCTTTTTTATTGTTCTTTTTTTTGAAAAATTTTTCAAGCTCAGAGTATTCTGGTGCTCCTCCGATATGGAATGCTTCTCTGAAAAAGTCTTTTATCAGTTTATTAAATTCTATCAATGATTCATTTGGCTTAGTAATGTCTAATTTAGAAAGCTTTTCTATATAAAATTGATTTTTCGCATATCTGCCTCTTAAGAATTTTATATGCAGTTTCCTTTCAAGCATAGTCAGTATTATCAGAAATATGGAAACCAGTGCTATGAAACCGATTAGTATATAGCCAATGTTTTGTAAAAGTCCCATTTTATTCTCTTTTATGCATTTTTAAGGTGTAATGAGATTAAAAAGGTTACGGGGGAGAAGGGGAAATTATTTTAAATGATGTTCTCTCTTTTTATAATTCGAAAGGCTTAAATATTCATAGAATTACTTTATATCATATACTCATCTGTTTGCACTGCAACCCTAAGTTTTCTTGAAGATTATATTCTTTCTCTAGAATCAAAATTCAAAATCTTAAAGTTTCCGCAAGAAATCTGTCTGCTTTAGCTGACAGATGAATTGCGTCTGA
>CAZFNY010000097.1:0-3251 GCA_964520275.1 Candidatus Woesearchaeota archaeon
CCCCATAAACTCCCTCAATTCCATTCACCTTCAACTTAACTTTAGGGCTTATAACAAAATCAAAATTCTGTTTTTTTCCAAAATCATCTGTGCAAGAGATGCTCACTAATTGCACAAAACCCATTTTTTCTGATTCTTTGACAGTGCAGGCGCCATTCAAAAATTTCTCCCCGCCTTTTGCCTCAATCTCTCCCCCATTAATGCTCAATCTTGCTGTTGTTCCAGGTGCCTCTAAATCATCCACCTTTAATGTCAATCCAGCCAGGCAGTCAAAACCAGGAAGATAAATCTTTCCTGATGTTTCGCCAGATTTCAGATTAAGTGTTGAAATTCTTCCAAGGTCATTTGAGATTGTGATTGTGGCGTCATTCTCATCTATGTTTTCTGCTCTCAGATATCCTTTTCCTTTCCAAAAACTGTATCTGTCTTTCTGATTCTCCCAGTCATTATCACTTAAGATAGGAAGATAAAATGTTGACTGCCCTATTCCAAATGCATTTTTGATATCATACTCTAATTCTGCTGTTGCTGTTCCTTGGATAAAATCAGGCATTGCAGAAGAGTTTTTCTGTCTTGGAATAACTATGGCCAGATACCCAATATTATTCAAGATAGGAGAATTAAGGTTTTTCTGGTCTAAAGCAAGCGCAGATTTTGAAGGGATAACTCCTATTCCACTAACACTCTTGGGAATATTCCTGACAGTAACTCGTTTTATCGCATTCACATCAATAAGAGGATTAATTTTAGTAGCAGCAAGCTGGCAGAACACAGTGACATCCTGTTCTTCCAAGAGGTCGCTTCTGACAACAGCAGGAGTGCAACCAAGAGGAGCTATCTGGATAATAAAATCCTGGCCCATCTCGCATTTCTGTTCAGCAACTCTGTTTGAGCCTCCAAAACTCGAGCCATAATTAGTATATGCAACACTTGACCTCTGATAATCTGCTGATACAAAAGAAGCCATGATAATCACTGCTAAAAAAATGATTCCTGCGCATAAAATATTTTTATTGTCCATTTTACTTCATTAAAGCTTGAATAATCCCGTAAGCCAAAGCTACTACAGCAATCATTCCAACTATCCACGAAAGATAATACAAAAATTTTTTTGTTTTGCTTTTCATTTTTCCTCCTCTATTTTATTAATTAAAATCTACCTCCAGATTCTTGTCTTCAAATAAAATATAATTCAACTGCAACTGCTCAAGAGAAGTTGGCTTTGGCAGGCTTTCTGCATTTATCTCAACACCATCATAACCTTTAAGCATAGAATCCAAAACAGAGATGTTTGTCTTTCCTCCTCCAACCAAAGCCTGGGAAATTATCTGCTCAGGCATCTGGATATCAAAACATCTTTCCTCTGTCAATCCAAGCAATCCTCCTATTCCAGATTTTGGAACACTCACACACTGCTGGCTTGTAGAAGCTTCTATTGTCAAAGAGGAATTGTCATAAACAAAAACCTGGACTTCATACTCTCCCTGGCTTAGCCCAATGGTTTTCTGCTCGGGATAAACAACTGTTTTTGAGGCCCTATCAGAAATAAAGCTGATTACAGCCTCTTTTCCATAATTCTTTCCATCCACTTTAAGATTAACTGCAATAGGATAAATCTTGTCTAAAACAATATCTGTTTCTCCAGAATTTATTGTAGAATATTCGTAACTCGCATCTTCATATCCTTCTGCTCTGGCAGTTATTTTTCCATTGGCGCACTGAGGGAAATACGCTTTTAGATCCCCCTGATACGTGCTTCCGATATAACAGCTTGTTTCAGAGCACTCATAAGAAATTTCTACATCAACAGGCCTCATCTCTTCATCATAAGCATTGACATCAATTATTGTGTTCTTGTACTTGCAGAACTCTGGGATTGCGACTTCCTCTGCGCTTGAAGCTATTGGCTCTCTCGGCTTGTTCCCCCTGATGACAACAGCAACAGGAAACTGGAAAATCTCTCCTGAATCTTCAACCTGGACTAAAACAGGATATCCTATATTATAGACATAATGATACGGAACATAGCAGAATCCTAAAATTCCTAATCCTGGCTGATTTCCAACAGGGCTTGAAATAAGAATCCTTCCATCAGAAGGAGCAACTTCAAAATTGTTCGACCAATTTCTTGAATTAAGAAATCTCACATCCTGATTTATTCCAGCATCAACAACAAAATAATCATCGCTGCTTCCTTGTGTTTTCAAAGCAAGGGTGTTTTGCTCAATAGCCTCTCCTAATTGGTTAAAAACCTTTTCTGCATCCCAGGTCAAAGGACCGCAAGTCATCTCAACACCATCAACAGGTGCATAAAGCCTTAAAATATCCACCCCATAATTTTCCAAGAACAGCTCATCCTGTTCTTTTTGATAAACTATCTTGGCAGAATCATAAAGGCCACCTAATCTTGAATTGACAACAATAGAATGGTCTTTTATCAAGATATTCTCTCCTGTACTGCTGATTCCTAAATCCATTTCCAAACTAATATCTACACTGCCTGCATTAATGCTCACTTGCGCTGTTGGCTCTCCTCTGCTGAGTTCAAAACCCCTTTGAGAATAACTGCTTAAATCACAGCTCTTTATTCTTTCCTCAATGAATTTCTCAAGCTCCTTCTCCATTTCTTCTTTAGAAGGAACTTGTTCTTTCTGAATGTTATTTCCAGAAACATAATACCAATAAGGGATAGAAGTCCCTAAAAAATTAAGCTGTGATGAAAAAGGCATATATGGGGAACCAGGTTCAAAACTCGGAAGCTCAATATAACCTCCTTGAGATTTTAAAAACTCTATTCCCAAAAACGAATCGTCCTGCAAGCACGATAAAAAAGCCACATAAGGCGGCTCTAAAGCAACAGGAATCTGTTCACTTCCAGCTGTTGGTTTTCTCAATGCAAAGAACAAAATCACAACTGCCACAATAACAATTGCGATTATTATAAAAATAGTGACCTGTCCAGATTTATCTCTCATTGCTAACCTCCAAGCCAATTTTCTTTTTTATAAGATCAATAATCTCTGTATTAATATCCTTTTTGATAATCTCTTTAAACCTCTTCCAAACCCGCTCATCTTCTATTAAAAGCAGATATTTTTTCATATAAACCTCTTTAATAACTCAGAAATAAAAATATAAAATAAGTATATAAATGTTTCCCATAACTAAATTAGTTAATTACTTAGTTAGTTACTTAGCGATAATGATAATAAGGGAGGGGGATTGAAGAAAAAAACAAAATCAGGAAAATA
>CAZFNY010000098.1:0-3190 GCA_964520275.1 Candidatus Woesearchaeota archaeon
TCTCTCACGAACTAAAGTAGGGAAGTTTTCTTTCAGCTGGCAAGCTTATAAAAATTTAGGTAATTTGCTATATATTAAGGTTTAAAAACAAAGATTGCTTCTTTCAAACATGGCGATAAAAGATGTGTTGATAGCAAATCCTAAGACAAGCATAATCATAATCGCTGTCCTAATAACATTCCTGACCACACTTATCACAAAGAAAGTCACTAATCAGAACAGGATGAAAGAGCTGAAGAAAATACAAAAAGCGTGCCAGATAAAGCTCAAGGACAGCAAAGGTGATCCAATAAAGATGGCAGAAATACAAAAAGAGATGATGGGGTGCTCTATGGAGCTTATGAAACACTCGTTCAAGCCAATGATATTCACATTTATCCCTCTGATAATATTGTTTTGGTGGATTAAAGGAATTTACACAGGTGTTTTATCTGGATGGATATGGTGGTATATTGGAGGAGGAGTTATCTCTAGCATAATATCCAGAAAAGTTCTGGATGTTGCGTGATTTTTGAGGGGGAGGATTTGTTTTTTAATTAGTAAATAGATTACTGAAAGATAATTTTATGATAATAACCTGAGTAATTAAATCTTTCTTCTATTAACAAATTATATCAATCTCGAGCGAAGCGAGACATTTTGAGAAAGTTTTAAAAGCAGTCTTATTCTTTTTTTCTTATGGAAAAAAATCAGCAAGAGCTTATTTTCAAATTGAGCATGTATGAACAACAAATTCAGCAGCTGCAACAGCAGCTGCAGGCAGTGGAAAACGCAATAGTTGAGGCTGAATCTTTAAATCTGGAATTAGATGACCTTAAAGGAGCAAAAGACAAAGAGATATTTGCAAGCATTGGCAAGGGAATTTTTATAAAATCAAAAATCGCTTCTGAAGACCTGATTGTTGATGTTGGTGGGAAAAACTTTGTGCAGAAAAGCATTCCTCAGACGCAAGAGCTTATCAAGGAGCAAGTGGAAAAATTAAGAAGCATCAAAATAGAGCTGGAAGAACAGCTTGAAGGTTTTAGCGAAGAACTCACAAAGATATATATGGAAGCGCAGGAGAAGAATTAAGGTTTATTTCTTTTTAAAAAGGCCAAGGATTCCACTAATTAAAAGCCCTAGAGATAATAAAACCAATATTGAAGATAAATTTACATCAATAAAGTTAGCACTTAATAGGATTATAAGAGAAAGTAAGGCTAATAATATTTAAAAAATATACCCTATTTTAATCCAACTCTTTGTTAAAATTCTAGAGATAATTATTACGATGATAGCAATAGGTAAAAAACCAATACTCCAATTTGTAACCATATCCTAACAAGAGACATGTCATTTATAAATTTAACTCACCTTCTTCAAAAACTGCTCATAACTTAAAACCCCAAATTCTGTGACTATTTTTGTTATGTATTTTTTTGGAACAAACTCAAATGCAGGATTCTGCAACTTAATCTTTTTTGGAGCTTTATCCCAGATTTCATTTAAATCTCTTTGTTCTATCGGAACTGGCCTGTTTGAAAATTTCCAAGAATCAGCGACTATGTATAAAGGAATTTTATTAATAAAAACCAGTTCTGCAATTGTTTTTGAGCCAATCTTATTTATCACTCCTTTTTTAGTTAGGGCATCAGCACCTAAAAAAACCTTATTTGCATATATCTCATCTTTTCTGTTTTCTTTTTCAAGAATAAGAGCCATTGCAGAATCAACAAATTGGGTAACTTTTATTCCTGCTTTAGAAAGTTCTTTAGATGTTTTTCTTCCTTGAAACAATGGCCGTGTCTCTGTATTATAGACTTCAAATTTTTTTCCTTTCTTTTTTGCATAAATCAGGGCATTAATGACATTTGTTGAATGGCAATGAATGAAAATTCTATCACTTCTTTTTATTAAAGCAAGAACATTTTTATTTATTTTTTCTTGGGAATTATCAAAATGATTGAATATTTCCTCTTTTGGAATTTTATCTGCCAAATCTAAAACTCGGTGAAGCATTGGCTCTGTTGGCCGCAAACCAAGGAGTTTATTCTTAGAAGAGCTTGTTGGAATCAGAGAATAAGCTTTTAATGCTGATTTGGATATGTCTCTTGCTCCTTGTATCTTAATTGATTTGATATCCTCTACAATTTTATTAAAAATTCTTTTTTTAGCAGAAAAATTTGCCACCATCTTTATCGATATACAGAAAGAGAGTTATAAAAAACTTTGTTTTTAATAAATGGTTAATTAATGCTAACAAACAATTTATAAAATAATATTCTTTATAATTATATGCTAGAATCACTAGTCAATCCAAAAAGAGTTGAAAAGGGGCCCTGGAAAATGTTTTTTATAGGCCTTATTTATGGCTCTCTCTCGCTTATACTTGTAAGCTGGTTTTTTTCAGGAGACGCTGTCTTATCAAAGTTTTCTGGAATGATAGTTGTAACTTTTTGCGTGATGTTCTCTCTACCCTTTATGTATTATCTGATAAAACAAGAGGAGGAAGAGGATGAAGAAGTTGAGGGACTATTTAGTGTCTGGAAAGTCCACAAAGATGCTATTTATGCATTTATGTGGCTTTTCTTAGGATTTGTCATTGCTTTTGCTTTATGGTATATGGTTCTTCAAGACTCTAATTTATTCAATGCTCAAATAGAAACTTACTGCATGATAAACAGCCCAGGAAATATTGAAGGATGTGTTGCAAAATACGATATTGAACAAAGAGTAATAGCAACAGGAGCGGCAACAAAAGAGATGAGATTGCTTTCAATTATTGAAAATAATGTTTATGTAATGATATTCACCCTTATTTTCTCTCTCATTTTTGGTGCAGGAGCAATATTTGTCCTTGCGTGGAACGCAAGTGTCATTTCTGCTGCAATTGGGATTTTTACAAATTATGACTTAAAAGACATTCCTTTTGGGCTTTTAAGGTATATGATTCATGGCTTTCCGGAAATAGCTGCGTATTTTGTGACTGCCCTGGCAGGAGGAATTTTTGGGGTAGGAGTTATCAGAAATGGTGTGAAAAATCCAAGATTCTTAAGAATCGTCGAAAATGTGGTAATTTTATTGTTTATTGCAATAATTATCCTAATAGTAGCTGGGATAGTCGAAGTTTACATAACTCCTTCTCTTTTTGATTAGTGTGAACTACCCCCAGACTAAAGTCAGGGGCGTCTATTTTTAACTCAATCTTTCT
>CAZFNY010000099.1:0-3181 GCA_964520275.1 Candidatus Woesearchaeota archaeon
TATATAGCTTTTACCCAGCCACAGCAAGCTGTGGGGATTTCTTTTCAATTAAAGAGAAAATAATTTGGTCTTAGAAATCTTTAAAAGGGTGTGGGAAAAGAGAGATATATGAACAGGATAGAGATATATTTAGACCCAGACAAGTCTTATCAGTGGAGATGTGAATTGAGAGGTTATATTAAGGAAGAATTAACAAATGTCTTAGTGGCTGGAATCAGAGGGTCTGAAAAAGATTATTTTATCAGCAAGGATGTTTTTAACAAATGGAAATTTCCTGAGTTTAAATCCTACCCTGGATCTGGAGATATTCAAGCAGATATAGAGAGATGTTATCAAAAGCTCTGCAGGGAAGGGCAAAAATTGGCGAAGAAATATAAAATCGGATTCATAGACCATACCAAAGAAAACAAAATCCCAAAAAATAACCAAAAACCTTAAAAACCATTATTTCTTATAATTTTCGAACAGAGAATAAGAGACGTTATTAAATATTATAAAATTCTCTAAAATTACAATGGACATGCCAATAGATATGCAACATCAGGCAATGGGCTATGACCGAACAGCGACGATGTTTTCTCCTGAAGGTCATCTGCTCCAGGTAGAATACGCAGAAAAGACAGTACGACTTGGAAGTTCAAGCATAGGAATTATCTGTGTTGATGGAGTCTTCATAATCGCAGATAGAAGGGTTGAGGATAAACTCATAGTCTCTAAATCAGCAAGTAAAATCTATGAGATTGACACACACTTGATGGCCAGTGTTGCAGGCATTGTTTCTGATGCAAGAGTTCTTATTGAAAGAGCGCAGGTCTTGGCACAGCAGCACAGGGTGACATATGATTCTCCTGTAGAACCTGAACTTGTTGTCAAGGAAATTGCTAATATAAAACAGCAATTTACACATTATGGGGGAGCAAGGCCATTTGGAGCCTCTTTAATGTTCGCTGGAGTTAATGGCAAAAAGCCAGAGCTTTACACAACTGATGTGACTGGAAATTACTTTAATTATTATGCTAATGCTATTGGAGAAAACGATGAAAAAATAAGAGAAAAGATTAGGGTAGAATATAAAAATGATTTAACAATTAAAAAAGGACTTAAGCTCGCTTTGGGTATTTTCCAAGAAATCAAAGGAAAGAAATTTGATATCGGCAAGTTTGAAGCAGTCTATATCGAGACTGATACTGGAAAATTAATAAGATTAGAAGGAGAAGAGATTAAGAATTTTATAAAATAAGATGATAGAAAATAAGATGATAGAAAACAAAAAATATTCAAAAGTAAATAATTTAGAAGATGTGAAAGGATTGGACCCAAAGAAAGGTACAGAGATTATAGGACTTGCAGGTATTGGTGAAGCTGGGGCTTTTAATTATGCTCGTGTTTTTAGGAATAGTGGAAATGTTTTAGCTTGGATATATAGAGATAATCATGGATTTGCAGTTAGGCAATCGATAGTATATAATTTATTAAAATTTGATGGTAGGGGGAATATTCTTATTCCACAAACTTCGGTTTGTCTTCCTGGAAAAGATGAATTTCATTATAACTTACTAGAAGAGGCTGGTTTGTAAGATGACTAACACATTAGCACGAATAAGGAAAGCAGGAAAGAATTTTGAAATCATAGTTGATTTGGATCAGGCATTAAGCTTCAAAAAAGGGCAGATTGCCCATATTGAAACAGAGACAGATAGAATATTTACTGATTCTAAGAAAGGAAATGTAGCTTCAAATTCTGATTTACAGACAGCATTTGGAACAACTGATTTTCAGACTATTGTAGCAAAAATTGTAAAAGAAGGGGAAGTGCAAGTCACTCAAGAGTATAGAAGTGCTGAACAAGATAAAAAATTTAAGCAGATTATAGACTTTTTAACTAAAAATGCCATTGACCCAATATCAGGAACTCCACATACCCCCCAAAGAATCCAGAACGCACTTGAAGAAGCACATGTTAATGTAAAAAACACTCCTATAGACAGTCAGATAGGAGAAATTATGGATCAGCTAAGGAAAATAATTCCTATAAAAATTGAAACAAAAAGGGTCAAGATAACAATTCCGGCAATCCATACTGGGAAAGCTTATGGAGTAGTTGCTCAATACAAGGAGAATGAACAATGGCTCAATGACGGAAGCCTTGAGGTTGTTGTTGGAGTCCCTGCAGGAATAGTTATTGATTTTTATGAAAAATTAAATTCAGTCACGCACGGAAGTGCTCTCACGCAGGAGATGAAAGAATGAACGAGCGAAAAGTCATAATCCCTGGAGAGACAATTGTCAAAGGAGATGAATTTCTTCCGGGAGAAGGAACAGAGAAAAGAGGAGATGAAATTGTTGCCCTGCGATATGGACTTGCTGAAGAGAGCAACAAACTTGTCAAAGTAATCCCTTTATCTGGGACATATCTGCCAAGAAGAGGGAATGTAGTTATTGGAAAAGTTGAAAACATAACATTCAATGGATGGGTTATTGATATTGGAAGTGCAGAAAATGCTTTTTTGTCTTTGATGGAAGTCCCAAGATATGTCAACAAAGATGGATTGGATGAAGTCATGAATATTGGAGACATGGCTGTGACAAAAATATGGGCAATTAACAAAAGAGGGGTTGATTTAACTATCAAGTCAAGAGGGCTTGGAAAAATAGATGAAGGGTTGATATTAAAGATAAATCCTAATAAAGTTCCAAGAGTTATCGGAAAAGAAGGAAGCATGATAAAAATGATAAATGATGAAACAGGATGCAACATCACTGTGGGCCAGAATGGGTTAATCTGGATAAAAGGAGACAAAGTAGAAGATGAATTGTTTGCAAAAAAAGCAATCTTGTTTGTCGCAGAAAAATCTTTTATATCTGGACTGACTGAAGAAGTAAAGAAATGGTTTGAGGAGAAGAAAAATGAGTAAAAATTGGAATACTTATTGCCACATATATATAGTTGATAAAGAAAAAGGAAGAAGGTTATCTAAACCTTGTTATGAGTCAGATTGTCCTCAAGACTTTAACACTTGCCTTGTTTATATAAGCACTGCAAAAGAAGTTGCAAAATCTAAAAACTCAAAAGACAAAAAAATAGGAAAAAAAATTTGGAGGATTTAAGTAAATATAAGCATTTAATAAAATGAATCACCCCGCCCTAAAGGGCGAGGTATCAAGGATTAAAAAATGTTAA
>CAZFNY010000100.1:0-3150 GCA_964520275.1 Candidatus Woesearchaeota archaeon
AAGAAATTGGGCAAACCTTCTTTGCGGCTCGCAATATTCCAGAAAAATCCCATCATGCATGAATCTTGTTTCAGAGTAAAATTGCCCGCTGTCCCATTTTTCAGATGAAGGCCTTTCTTGTCCGCTTTTCAGCCAGTTAGCACGCCAAAAAACGCAGTCCTATTTTTTGAGAATTACATCAGAATTTGGCGCAGTGATAAGCTTTCCGTCTGGGCCGTCAGTAAAAAGCCCCTGTGTCTGAGGAAGAATGTCAATCATGTCATAAACCTGCTTTATATATTCCTTGAATGAATGTCCTGTTGTGAGATAACCGGGATGTTTCTCTTTTTTCAGGATTCCAACTGTAAGAGTATTGCCTTCTCCGAAAATTTGAAGTGTCATTTTCCCTCTTTTCCATTCAAGAAGAACTTTTAAATGTTTCGCCGATTTTCCCGATATAAATTGAGAGGGGAAAATCAGAAAAAAGGAAAAACAAATCGCAATCCTTAAAAACTCCATAACAAAGTCAAGATAGCATGATAAGGCAATTGCATGAAAAAGACGTGGAGAATATATTGAATGCAGAAAAAAGAGCCTTTATCCCGTCAATTCAGGCAACTGAAGAAACAATAAAAAGAAGATTTGGCAAAGGGCATATTTATTTAGGGGTTGATGCCAAAAATGAATTGGCCGGCACTCTGGCTTTGAGATTTGCCAATTTTGCTGAAGATTTTGCAGATTTCTGCAAAAGAAATCCAACTTTTTCTGAATATGCCGAGCGAGGCAATGAAAAAGATGCGAATGCTGTTTTTGTTTATTCAATAGGAATTATTCCCCAGTACAGAAACGCAGCGAGCGCCAGAAAACTGCTTCAGGGGGCGCTTGAAATTGCCAGGCAGAAAGACATGGAATATTTTGTTGGTGATGCAAGAATTCCGTCTTATAATGGTAGCAGTAATCTGCCTTATGAGCAGTTCAGCAGAAATGAAAAGCTGCACAAGGCAGTTAATAATTATTTCAGGACTGGAATTATGCCATCAAGAGATTTAATTAAAAAAGATCCTGTCGCAGGTTTTTATCTTAATGTTTTTCCAGCAGTCCATATCTTGGGGATAACAGATGAAAATTTTTGGAAAGATGACGCGCCCTGCGGCGGCCATATGATAATCGGATCCTTAAAATTGGATGAATTAACTTCAAAATGATATCCTTGTCAAAGGAATGGGCTCTTTTATCAAGAGTTATGTACGGGAAGGAATTTATCAGCGAATTGGCTGATTTCTTAAAAAATCATGAAGCTAAGACTGTCCTTGAATGCGGCTGCGGCGACGGATATATTCTTCAGGGACTTGCAAAGAAAGGGCTGAAAGGAATGGGGATTGACGCAAATCCTGAAATGATTTCTATGGCAAAGAAGAAGCATTTGCATCCAAATGTTGATTATCAGCAAATGGATTGGCTGTATCTTGATAAATTAGAAACATGCTTTGATGCAGTAATATGTAGGGGCAACAGCTTGTCTTATGTTGCAAGCTGGGGCAGGCAAAAGATAAATCCAAGCCAATCAAAAGAAAAAATCCAAAAAAGCATCGGCCTGTTCTTTCAGAAATTAAAGCAAGGAGGCCTGCTTTATGCGGACACTATTTCTCAGGAAGAATTAGACAGAAAAGGAGGGATTATTGAAATAAAAGGGCCTGAAATTGATTTGAAAGGAAAGATAGAATATGACTGGCACAGAAAAACCAGAAAAATTTCCGGCAGCGGAAAGGTAGGCAACGAGGAATTCAATGGAGATTCAATCTCCTATCTATTGACCCCCAAGGAACTGGAAAAAATAATCCTAAGCTACAAACCCTCTTTTGTTCTGCATCCAAGATTGTCCAATGAGCGCAATTATGACATCCTTTGCGCTGTAAAATAAAAAAACAAATCACAATCCTCTCTCATAAACTTTAATCCCATTTTATCCTATACCTTTTCTTCAGTTTTTCAATATATTCTGCTGTTTCTTTCGGCAGTTTTATGTCATGCTTGCCAATAATATAAAGAAACTTCTTCAGCTCAGACTTTGACAGGCGAGGCTTCAGGAATTTTTTAATATTAAACTTGCGGGCCTGATTTGAAATCTTTTTCAAATCATTTAAAATGTAATAATCCAAATTTCCCAGTTCAGAAGGGGTTATGAAAATGCAGGGGATTTTATATTTCCCGTAAATCCTGTTTTTAACAACTTTCTTGCGCCATGAGCTTGGATGTCCTCCATAATATTCAATAAAAACTTTTGATTCAGGCAAAAAGAAATCAGGAGTGCATATCCATCCATCGAGATACAAGGTGATTGATTCATATTCTGCTTTTATTTTCCTGAAAGAAAGAAATTCAGATATTTCCTTTTCCCCTATGCTTTTTACAAGCCATCCTTGTATTGTTTTTATTTTCCTTTTTTCCGGATTTGTCCCCCCCGCCATGAATTTCTTATAATGCTCAGGGTCACTCATCAGCTGAAGCACTGCTCTGATGGCATATTCTTTCTTGACATCAGGATGCTCCCGCCACCATGAACTTACACTCAAATCAATTTTTTCCTTTATTTCGGGCCTTTCAAGGTATATCTTTTTCCATCTCTTGCTTGCCTCTTTTCTTTTCGTAGGCGTCCAGTATTTTTTCTTCAGCTTGCTCTGCCTTTCAGCAGACCCAGGAACAGCCCAGTATTTTTTTATCCTTTTACTTATAGCTAGCCTATGCTTTGGAACAGCAAAGAATTTTTTCAGCTTCTTAGAAAGCTTCATCCTCCTTAATCTTTCCCCAGAACTAATAACCATTTTCCCCACCTTACTTCCTCTTTCTTTTTAATTCTCTTTGTTTTAATTTTTCTTGCAGCCCTTAATTCCTTTCTTTAGAATATCAAGAATGCTTTCTTTTATTTTCTTGTTAGAGGCATAAGAGATTTTAACTTCGCGCATTGCAGCAGCTGCAATGAAGGGCTCAAGGAACCAGAAACCGCATTTCCTGCAGGTTCCCCTGACTGGTTCAATATTAACATTATCAATCATCATAGTATCAAACTTTATGCTACCCTTTTTACATTTCGGGCATCTCATTTCTTCTTTTTTAAAATACCCTTCTATAGATTTTGCTATTTTTTCTTCTTCACTCATTTTTTCCCTCGTT
>CAZFNY010000101.1:0-3145 GCA_964520275.1 Candidatus Woesearchaeota archaeon
TATGTCCTGATGAACATCTCATCAAAACCGACTTTTTCGTTGGACGCCCACACCGGGAGTCGAACCCGGATCGCATCCGTTCTGCTAAGCAAGAACCATATATCCTATTCTTTCCACACTTTCTCCCCTCAAGGGAAGGTTAAGCGAAGGAAACCGTAGGTGTCCTCGCCAAGCGACAGGGATGAGTCATAGCCACTAGACCATATGGGCATACCTAGAAGAACCAAAAATTTATTTATAAAGATTGCTATATTTATGCTTTGTCCGGAGTTAGCATATTTTGAAGGTTGATTTGTCTTTTTAAGCTCTAAAAGAATCAAATTATTTGTTAAAAAGTCCTTTCCGGACAGAGCACATATTTATTTAATCCATGCAAAACGAAACAATATTTATTGAAGTGTTCGGAAACAATCCTATAACCAAAGTCTTGGTTTTCTTATAACTTTCCAGTTGTTTGATTACCCTTTGACAGAAATAGCAAGGAACTCTGGCGTCAGCTATTCAACACTTCAGATATTTTGGGAAAAATTAGAGTCAAACAAAATAGTTGTGAAAACAAGAAGAGTTGGAAAATCAGACTTATACAAATTGAACACAGCAAATCCTGCAGTAAAACAGCTGCTTAAGCTTGATTGGAATACTATTAATGGTGCTGAATAAGAAATTTGTATTTAATTCGTTTAAAGATTGCTGTTATCACTATCACACCTTTGCCTTGGTTCCCAAGGCCTCGCAGGATTTTCTTAAATGATAGGTGATTTCTTTCTTCCCCATTTTGTCAAGGGTTTCTTTTTTTATTTCTTTTCCAATGGTTAATGTTATTGTCCCCCTACTTTTATTCCAAGCTTCTGACAGATACGCTGCCATCCTGAAATTTGGTGTCAATTTATCAAGAGCATTGTAAAAAAATCCATGAGGTGGGCCCTCAAACCACATGGGAACAACCCCTCCACAATATCTTATTATCTTGCTCAAAGTTTCTTTCCAAGGATAATCTTTAAGGTTATGGTTTGAAGCTTCTCCTGCTGGAAAAATTGTAATATCTCCTTTATCTCTTAAATGAGTGATAATGCCTCTAACAGTAACTGTGTTAAGTTTTTTGCCCTTAAACTGGTCATCAATTTCATTATCAACAAAAAGAAGCACTTTTTCTATCCCCTGAATCATTCTCAGTTTCTTATTTCCTACAACCTTCAAGGTTCTTCCTCTTGTTTCCAAATGCTTCCCCAATCCCCCTATAAGAATTAAACCATCAATTATCCCATAAAGATGATTAGTTACATAGAGTCTCCCCCCACAATCAGGGATATTCTCTTCTCCAATTATTTTGTAATTGACTCCTAATTCTTTAATTCCTTCATTGGCTGCATAAATCCATCCTTTCTCTTCAGCTCTTTTTTCTGTTCTAAGAGCTAGCCCATATGTTTTAGTGCCTTTAGTTATTTTATCTACAATAGGATGTGTTCTAGCATATTCAATAATTCTTTCCAGAGAAGCTTTAGCGCCTGTATCATAATCTATGGTTCCAAGAAAGTTTTTTATTTCTTTAGCAATCTGAATAAATTTCATATTCCAATTCTGAAACCAGCATTTAAAAATGAATCGTTACTTCTCAAACTTAATAACTTTTGAAGACTTTGAAAGGCCTGCTTTCTTCATGACATTTTTGTAGACATCTTCAAACTCTTTTTTCGACATTTCAACAATTCCAGAAGAAACCTCCTCTCTGAAGCATATCTGTATATTTGCTTCTTCTGGCTTGAGAAAATCCTCGCTGACAAAAACCTCTTTGATTTCTCCAGAAGTTTCAAGCCTTGCAATTCCTCCAGATACCTTTTTTTTGGTTTTAACATCCATAAGAAAAATATGCTTGTCTTATTTATAAGGATTTATGGGTTCTAAAATGAATTTTAGAGAAATATTATTTTTTCTTCCTTTTTCTCCCTCGTGTTTGCCTGGAAAATATCTCTATCAACCTGTCGTCTGGATTGACTTGGGTATATTTTTCCAATTCCTTGTAATTGACACAGCTTCTTCTGACTATGTCTTCAACCTGCTCCTGGAGTGTCAAAAGATTCTTCTTTGCCCGTGCAGAAAGAATTTTTTCTTCTGCTTCAGAAAGATGGATTGTTACCTTTGTCATTTCATCTCTTCCTCACATAGACTTTTTCCACTTTAAAGGATTTGTAGATTCCCTCAAGAATATCTGTTCCTGCATAGCCCGCGAGCAGTGAAAGGCGCGGGTCAAAATCAAAAACAACCCCCACAAAAATACCAATGACAACAGCAATTGCAACAGTTATCCCATAATACCCCCATAGAATCTTCCTCCTTAATGACAATGCTTTCAAAAGTCCGACAACTCCCCTTGTAAGGCCTCCAACACCTCCAAGCAATGCTGCATAAATAACAAAATCCATTATTAATAGTCTCACTCAACCTCTTTTATGGTTAAGATAATGGGGCATATTATTTAAGGGTTTCGGAAAGGGGATTTTGTGTGTGAAACCAAGACATATGTCCTGAACCTATACATCTTCAGCTTTTCCCATGTATTGTTAACTCTAAGGGACTTATTTAAACTTAGCTTTCTTTAGTTTTTAATGGCTGATACCTTGACAAAAAAGCAGAGAAGTTTTTGCATGAGCAAAATTAGAAGCAGAAACACCAAACCAGAATTAAAGCATAAAGCAAAAAATAAAGGGTTAGAATATCAGCCTAAAGCTTTTGGAAAGCCCGACTTTATAGACTGGAAAAAGAAAACAGCAATATTTATTGACGGCTGTTTCTGGCATAAATGCCCAATTCATTACAAGCAGCCTAAATCAAATAAAAAATATTGGATGCCAAAATTAGAAAGAAATTCTATAAGAGATAATGAAGTTAATCTCGCTTATCAAAATTCTGGCTGGAAAGTTGTAAGAATTTGGGAGCATGAATTAAGATAGGCTTTTCTGGGGGTTTATTCTCCCGCCTTCTAAAACTATCTTTATATTTTCAGCTACCCTTTGAATGACTGGCACAGTTACACTGTTTCCAGCTTGATGATATAATTTGCTGTCTGCCAATTCAGGAAGCTTAAAACTTTTTTGGAAGCCCTGCAATAAGAAACATTCTTTTGGTGTTAGTTTTCTTATCCCCTTGT
>CAZFNY010000102.1:0-3142 GCA_964520275.1 Candidatus Woesearchaeota archaeon
GAGTTAAAATATAGCGATAGCTGTGTTGTTTTTTAGGATTCATGCAACACAGCTCGTTCTTTCAATCCTTCATCTCAATCTTTATGTTGATGTTTTTTGGAGCCCTCATCCTCATGATATGATGCAGGACTTTTTCATTTGCTGGAAGGTCGATGAGCCTCTTGTGTATCCTCATCTCAAACCTGTCAAAAGTGGCTGTCCCGTTCCCGCACGGAGATTTTCTTGTTGTGATTTTGAGTTTTTTCGTCGGAAGTGGAACTGGTCCGCTGATTACTATCCCGGATTTTTGCGCTATGTCCTTAATTGAGTTGCATACATCATTAAGGGTCTCTATGTCTGTGCTGTTCAGTTTTATTCTTACCTTTGTCATCTTACCTAAAGATTAAATTAAAAGTTTGTTTAAAAACCTTTTTATAGGGATTTTCCTTTAATAAATCATAAAAAATTAAAAGAGGCAAGACTGAAATTCTAAAGAATTTCGTCAATGAACGCCGAAGCTTCGTCATTCATATGGAAATAATATTTATTCAGCTAGCAGTGATACTTTTGACAGCCTTCATAGTGTCCTATATAATCAGGTTGTTCAAGCAGCCAATGATAATAGGATATATCCTTGCTGGAATGATTATAAGCCCCTTTATCCTAACGTTTGGGGCGCCGCAAGAGGTCATAAATGTTTTTTCCAAGCTTGGGATTGCTTTTCTTTTGTTTATTGTTGGATTGCATTTAAATCCTAAGGTTATCAAGGAAATTGGAGCTTCTTCGTTGGTCATTGGCATGGGCCAGATGATCCTTACCTTTATAATAAGTTTCTTGATTGCTTTCAAGGCTTTGGGATTTGATTTCACAGCAGCAGCCTATATCGGAATCGCACTTTCTTTTAGCAGCACAATCATAATAATGAAAATCCTTTCTGATAAGAAACAGCTCGATTCTCTGTACGGCAGGCTTTCTATAGGAATCTTGATTATCCAGGATTTGGTAGCAATATTGCTTCTGATTATCATCTCTTCTCTGGCAACAAATTCCAGTTTTGGCTCCCTTGCAATAAAAAGAATTTTGGGGGGAGGAGGAGCAATTGCCCTGTTCTTTTTGATTGGATTTTTTGTATTGCCTAGATTGACAAAACATATTGCAAAATCTCAAGAGCTTTTATTCTTGTTCTCTATCTGTTGGTGTTTTGTTATTGCAGCTATCTTTAGCTATCTTGGGTTTTCCATAGAGATTGGGGCGCTTGTTGCAGGAGTTGTCCTGTCTATTTCCCCTTACAGCCTGGAAATATCCTCCATAGTAAGGCCATTGCGAGATTTCTTCTTGATAATTTTCTTCATAATTGTTGGATTAAATATTCCACTAAATGGGCTTGGAAAAATTATAATTTCTGCAATCATACTGTCTGTTATCTCCTTGATAATCAAGCCGATAATATTAATGACACTTAGTGCAATGCAGGGTTATACTAAAAGAACAAATTTCTTGGTTGGAACAACTTTAGGACAGATTTCTGAGTTCTCTCTGATTATTGTAACTTTAGGAGCAATCTATCATCCTCTGAGCATAACCTCTGAGGTTGTCTCAACTGTAACCCTGACTCTGGCATTGACAATCATATTTTCTACTTATATGATCACTTATGCTAATGGGCTTGGTAAAATGCTTTCTGGTTTTATTAAGATATTTGAAAAGAAAAATGTCAAAAAAGAAAAAAAATTCAAGAAGAGTTACGAAACTATTCTCTTTGGATATAACCGAACAGGATTTAGCATTTTGAAATCTCTCAAGAAAGCAAAAAAAGATTATGTTGTTGTGGATTTTAATCCAGATATAATTAATACTTTGAGGAAATACAGGATCCCTTGCTTGTATGGGGATGCCTATGACCCAGAATTTTTAGATGAATTGCATCTGAACAAGGTTAAAATGGTGATATCTACAATTCCTGATTTTGAGACAGATACCCTTCTTGTAGAAAGTGTGAGAGAAGTAAACCCAAATACGCTGATTATCACGAGGGCCAATCACATTGATCAGGCACTGGTGCTTTATGAAAAAGGGGCAGATTATGTCCTTATCCCTTACTCTCTTGGGGGGGATTATCTGGCGAATATGATTGACATCTTCAAGAACGACCAGGATGCTTACAAGGAAGAAAAGCAGAGGCAGATAAAACTGCTTGAAGAAAGGAAAAAGATTCTCGGCCATGAGCATCTGGAAAGTTAGGATTATAGGCCATAAATATTTATAAATAAAAAAAGACTTGTTGGATAATGATTGAAGCTCCTTTTGGAAGAATCAGAAATGATTTTGAAGATACTTTAATTGAAGATGTATAGGATATACTTAACAACAGAAGAGTTGCTTTGTTTACTGCGCGTGAAGAAGTCCCAGGCATTGTATGGAATACAAATGTTGAAGGATACTTCGATACTAATCAATATTGGATTCCAAGACCAAAAGTAGCAAGGAATATTTCTGAGCAAATGAAAGTAAAAATATATTCTCTTGCATTTGATGGGTTAGTTGCAGGGGTAGAAGAAAATCTGATTAATCTAAAAGGAAAAAGTGATAAAGAACTAAAAATCTGCTTAGCAGATAACCTCACAAAACCAGAAAAAGGAGATATGGTGAGACTTTTTGCAACTCCTCTAAGCGATGGATTTTCTTCCCCTAATGCATTTGGATTTTATTTAAGAAATTATTCTTTAGAAAACGAAGTATCTGGGTTAAACTCAGAAAACTTAGTATTCCAAGAAGAATTAATTCATACTAGATTTCCGGGTTTAGATGATAAATTAATGTATGAAAGTGGAGAAGATACTATTAGAGATTCTACAAAAAGAGTTATCGAAATGTTAAAAGGAATAAGGGAAAAAGACTCAAACAAATTTAAACCACAGATATTTAGATCGAGCCATAAAATAATATTTCAAGAAGTGGAAGATGCTTGTTATGAAGGATTAGTAAAAATATCCTATAATCCTAACTCTCCTGCAGATTCACGAAATTACGCAATGAGATTAGTTTCAGTGGAAGATGTTTCTATTTTGGGGCATTTGCAAAAAAGAGGTGGTTCGCTTGAAGAAATTTTTATTCCAGAGGAGAAAGGCAAGTTTAAGGTTTTAGGGAGGATTACTAAAGGTAA
>CAZFNY010000103.1:0-3081 GCA_964520275.1 Candidatus Woesearchaeota archaeon
TTTCTTAGTGATTTTAATTCCAATTTTTTCCAAAAATTTATTTGGCAATTCTCCGCCAGCAAAAATATAAACTAAATTATTTTTTAGAATTATCAATTCGGAGTCTTTCTTAATTTCTACATTATTATCATTAATTTTTATATAAAAATCTTGATTTTCTTCTGCTGTAACACTATAATAATAAGAATAAAAATCAGATTTTTCACTAGGACTAGAACTTATCCAAAGCCCCTCAATCCCAGTAATCTCCCAAACTGCTCCCCTATTTGAATTATATAATCCTTCTTCGACATATCCAGAGTTATATTGTTAAGTTAGAGGGTGTTACCTCGTCCAAAAAAATTAGGTCTTTTTCTTTCTTGGTTCTTTATCCCATCTTGCCGATTTGCATTTCGGACATATTAAGGGTTTTTCTTTTGCAGAACGAGGTAACCACTGATAACCACAGTTATTACATTTATACCCCTTTACTTCTATTTTAATTTCTGGCATAATAATCTTTAGTAAATCTACTATATAAATGTTACTATGTAAAGTTATACTTCATAATAGAAAGGTTTATATACTTACTATTACTATATATAGTATGACTAAACAAAGTAATGTAAAGATAAACTGCCCAAGTTGTAAGACAAAAAATATCAAGAAAGACGGCAAGAGAAAAACAAAGAATAGAGGAGATATTCAGAGATATAAATGTCTTGAATGCGGCAAGAGATTTATTTTAGATGATGGTTTCTTTAGAATGAGAAATAGTCCACAGAAAATAACTCAATCAGTAGACTTATTTTATAGAGGTGCTTCTACTCGTGGAGTTCAGGGACATTTAGCTATGTTTTATCCTCATAATGCAAGTAATGTTTCTATTTACAATTGGGTTGTGAAATACAGCAAGATGATAAGCAAATTCACAAACAAGCTAAAACTAAAAGTAGGCAAAGAAGCCCAGACAGATGAGATTGAGTTTCACAGAAGAAAGTCGTATAAGAAAGGAAGCAGAGGAACTGAAAAGAATTTCTTTATTGACAGCATAGACCCTGACACTAAATTTATGCTCTCATCAGAATATATGAAAACAAGAAGTTCAAGAGATATTAAAGCAGTAATGATAAGAATAAAAGAAAGAACAGGGGAACAGATTAAAGTTATGACTACTGATGGTTGGAACGCCTATGAGAATACAATAAAAAAAGTCTTTGGTTATTCTCTAAAAGAAAGCAAGTTTAATGTAATTCATAATAGAGTTGTTGTTTCAAATGAGCAAGGTAATTTTAATCATCCTATTGAAAGATTACACAACAACGCAAGAGCAAGAACAAAGGTAATGCGAGGATTTCACGGCAGTATTTCTTCTGCAAACGCGATTATGAAGGGATTTGAGATATACTACAATTTCATAAACAAACATCAAGCGATAAATAAGTGTCCTTATGAGTTGGCTACTGATTTGAAGCTAACTCAGAATAATAAATGGTTGGAATTAATAACCTTAAGTAAAAATAACCACTAAGAATTTAAGTCGTTAAAGAATTGAATTCATTAATTTAGAACCAGCACATCTCTATTCGATTATTATGCAGTTATTACTAATGTTAAAAAATAAAAAGTAAAATAAAAATATTTAACCAAATAAAGTCTTAAACCAATTCATAACTTTTTGTAAGAATCCTTCACTTACACAAGTTCCTGAAACACAAACATTTGAAGAACACTCAAAATTATTATCGCAAGTAGAATCTGTGTTTAATTGAGAGTTCATATTCAAATCTGCGCCACAATACATTCCACTGCTTCTAACTCCCATTGGAAAACATTTTCCGTCGTAACTACATCCATATTTACAATCTTCACTTATAATGCTGCATTTGTCCCTACATACTCCATCGGAACATAAGGTTTTTCCCTTTTCGCATTTTTCTGCACATTCAATTATCTTCCCGTTTTCATCGCACTTACAATTTTCAGGGCATGAAAATGTTTCTCTACTTACTAAAAATGTGCCAGTTCTTGAGGCATAATCATAACCCAAAAAGGATACTGTAAAATCTTCAATCTGCTTTTTCTCTCCTACACCCAGATTAAGAACAAAATGTTTTCCCAACTGGCTATTAACTATTGTATCAACATCTAAAAATGCTATTAGTCCAGCGTCAATACATTTTAAAATTTCGGTTGTTGATGTCTCAGTTGTTTCAGTTGGTGCAATTACCTTACCAGTAGCAATTGCAATCTTACTTTTAATAGTTTCTGATGCTTCAGAGCTTACCTCTTTTTCTGCACATTTGTAAGCTATTAAATCTTTAAAAGTAATCTTAATTATATCATTTTCATTTTCTCTAATTTTTACAGGTTGATAAACCTGAAGTTTAAATTTTTCATTAAGATCAGCATATATCCCTTCTGTCTGTTTGCAATCTGCAGGGCAAACAACAAAACACTCTGAAGGAGGAGCATTACATTCTTTTCCAACCTCACACATAACTGATATAGTTTTACAAATTTCTCCCTCTCCACTCTCACAAATTCCATTTCCGCAAACAGGCTTTATTATAATTTGTGGACAGGTAGAACAGATGCACTGCCCATTATCAATTTTACATTCAGTAATTGTTCCATCATCACACTTACTTGGTTGACATACTCCAAGATTACTACAATCAAATTTAGCATATTTATTCTCTCCATCAATAACAGTATAAGCATAACCCCCACAGGTTGATTTCCATGTTATTTTTTCTCCCTTGTATCCAGAAATATCTGCGATACAGGTTTCAGTTCCAGAGCAATAAGCTCTTGAATTTTGTTCAGCTGTATAACATTTTTGCATTTGAGTTGAACCATCAAACACACATTTTACCTGTTCTTTAACTAGATTAATAATTGTACATGGTTTAGGCTTCATACAAATACAAGTTATTGGATTAACTCCACCAAAACATCCACCACCATCATATCCAACTTGGCAGTCAGCACAAATTATTGGACAATCTGTTTCCTTCAATGTACAAGTTGTTGTTTCATTTTCTTGAGCAGAAACAATAACAGAACTTAACAGAAATACAGAAAAAATCAAAAATAACC
>CAZFNY010000104.1:0-2973 GCA_964520275.1 Candidatus Woesearchaeota archaeon
TATTGATAGAAAGATAATATTATCTTTGGTGATTATAGGAATTCACCAAAGCCATCTCCCAAAATCCTTATAAATCCCCCCTTCTTGTATCTTTCATGGGTTTATTCAGAAAAAAAGACAGGGTGATTGACCTTTCCGAGAGGTATAGGCAGAATCAGCATATTTCTAAAGTGAAAGAGACCATGCAGGCCGAGAAGACAAAAGACTCTTCTCCTGGAATTCTTGGATTTTTGGGAAGCATGGCAAGTGCATCTCCGCCCAAGGAAGAGAGTTCTGTTGATGCTTTGGATGAAGGGACAGCAGAAGAAAAAAGAAAAAGACTCATAAGAAGGCTTATGGACATGACAAGCCGGATAGAAGACATGTCTAACCAGATTTATCATCTTCAGCAAAGGCTCGAAGTTGTAGAGAAGAAGTTGAAATTGAGCAAGGGAGAATAGTTTTATTAATCCTTTTTCTTTTACTCTAACATGGCAATCACAAACCTTGACAAAAAAATAAAGGCATATGCTTTGAAAAACGCACTTGCATACGAAGGGAAAGCCCAAGCAGGAAGTGTGATTTCTGCGCTTTTCAATGAAGGCCTGGAAAAAGGAGAAATTGGAAAATATTCAAGAGAAATTGCAGAAGTAGTAAAGGGGATTAATGAGCTGTCTTTTGAAGAACAAGAGCAGGAATTTGAAAAACTCAAAAAGTTTGTCAGCGAAAGGCCTCATAGAGAAGGTCTTCCCGAGCTCCCAAAAGTAAAAAAAACCGGGGTTATTATGAGAATTGCTCCTTCGCCTTCTGGTCCATTTCATATTGGTCATGCTGCAACTGCATGCGCTTCTTTTCTCTATGTACAGAAATACGGGGGAAAATTTTATGTCAGGATTGAAGACACAAATCCTGAAAACATTTACAAGCCAGCTTATAAGATGATTGAAGAAGAATCAAAATGGCTGTTTGATAATAAAGCGATTATTGTAATCCAATCAGAAAGAATGTCTATTTATTATCAGTATGCTGAAAAACTGATAAAAAAAGGCTCTGCCTATGTCTGCACTTGCTCTCAGGAAAAATTCAAGGAGTTTGCAGAAACAAAAAGAGAGTGCCCTTGCAGAAATCTTAGCGTTGAAGAAAACATAAAAAGATGGCAGAAAATGCTTGATGGCCTTGGTTATAGAGACGGTGAGGCTGTTTTAAGATTCAAGTCCGATATGTTGCATAAAAATCCTGCAATGAGAGATTTTCCACTGGCAAGAATTCATTTGACTCCTCATGCATTGCAGGGAAAAAAATACAGGATTTGGCCATTGATGAACCTCGCTGTTGCAGTTGACGATATAGAGCAAGGCATGACTCATATTATCCGCGGAAAAGACCATAGAGACAATGCCGAAAGACAGAGAATGATTTACATTGCTCTGGGAAAAGAAAAACAGATTCCCTGGACTGCTTTTTTGGGAAGAATCCATTTTAAAGACCTCGAGTTATCATCCTCAAAATTCAGAAGAGAGATTGAAGCAGGAAAATATTCTGGCTGGGATGACCTGAGGCTCCCAACAATTGCATCATTGAGAAAACAAGGCTACAAGCCCCAAGCATTCTGGAAATTCGCAGAACGGGTTGGTCTATCAGAAAACGACAAAGTCATAGACAAAAGAGAGTATTTCATTCTCCTTGATGGGTTTAATAGGGATTAAAGTCTTATTTTAAAAATAGGATATTAAACTGTTCTTATTTATATATAAAATTTGCACTCCTCACTCAAGTTTGTAGTGAATATATTAATTATTAATTGAAATCTGCGAACGAATGTGAGTAGCAATTAAACATTCCTAAATTTGAGCCAGATAAGATAATTTGATTAAGATGACACTATCTCAAGAGAACCTATCCCCTTAACTCAAATATATCAAAACCACAAAAACATTTAAATACATAGATTATTTCTTAAATTCATTAGATTAAAATCTATGAAAGGAGGTGTGGAATGATTTATAACAAAAAGGGTTTGTCAATTGTTGTAACAACATTAATAATTATTCTATTGGTTCTTGTTGCTATAGGAATTATCTGGGTGGTTATTAAAGGAATTATTGAAAAAGGAACAACGGATGCAGACTATCAGGTAAAATGCTTGGCTGTAGACGTGGCACCAACCGATGTTAGCTGCATAATAGAAGGAGGAGGAACAGATAATTGCACAGTCACTCTTACCAGAAAAGCAGGCGGTGAAGAAATTGGCGGAGTAAAGATGGTGTTCTATAATGCAACTACAAGCAGTATCGTTTTTGATTCGAGAACCACAGGTATACCTGCAGGCGCAGGAGGATTAGCAGAATTAACTACAAAACAGGCTTATGTTTCTACTAATTTAGTAGATTCAAATAAAATTGCTGTGACTGTTTTTTTCGTAGATGAAACCGGAGAAGACCAAATCTGCAAGAGTCAGACAAAACCATTTACATTTGCTTAATTTTATTTTTTATCTTTAATTCTTATTTTATTTATCTAGCTGTAACTCTGTGGGAAGATTTAAAAACCCCTTCTCTTTTTTATTATCATGACAACTGATTGGAGTTATCGGCATAATTAAGAAAGATTTCTTTAGCAACGCCTGCGAAGACACCTATCGGTTTCCTTCGCTTAACCTTCCCTTTAAATTTCTGCTCAAAGCTGACTCTGAAAACTCTTATAAACTATGTTCAACTAGAAGTAATATTCCTCAGCCTTTATTAAAGGAGGTTGAGTGTCAAGGAACCTTGGTTCCTTACAATGGCGGATGTAGTACATTGGTAGTATATGCGGTTGTGGTCCGCAGGAAGAGAGTTCGATTCTCTCCTTCCGCCTTTGAGAGAAACGAAAAGGCGAAGGTTAGCCAGATTGAAAGATTTGAGCCTCCTTCCGCCCTCAGAGCAGAATAATCAGGAGAAAAAAATGAATCACCCCGCCCTAAAGGGCGAGGTATCAAGGATTAAAAAATGTTAA
>CAZFNY010000105.1:0-2956 GCA_964520275.1 Candidatus Woesearchaeota archaeon
ATTCTCTCACGAACTAAAGTAGGGAAGTTTTCTTTCAGCTGGCAAGCTTATAAAGATGCCTTTTGGAGTTTCTATTTAAATTTATATACTTATTCTTAGTTATTTTTCTATGACAATAATCTTAGGAATAGAATCAACAGCTCACACATTCGGAGTTGGAATTGTAAAAAATGGAAAAATCTTTTCGAATGTCAAAGACACTTATACAACAGAAAGCGGGGGAATAATTCCTCTGGAATCTGCAAAACATCATGCAAAGGTTGCTGAACAAGTTTTAGAAAAGGCAATTGAAGAATCAAAAATTAAACTGGAAGATATTGATGCTGTT
This sequence comes from Candidatus Woesearchaeota archaeon, assembly GCA_964520275.1. Taxonomy (GTDB): domain Archaea; phylum Nanobdellota; class Nanobdellia; order Pacearchaeales; family GW2011-AR1; genus CAZFNY01. The sequence continues at coordinate 329 of CAZFNY010000105.1, forward strand.
GCTTTTTCTCAAGGGCCTGGGCTGGCGCCATGTCTGCTTGAAGGAATGAAATTTGCAAAAGAGCTTGTTAAGAGGCTCAATGGTTTAGAGTCGTTCCAGAGTCGCTCACATATTGATGTTACTACAAAATCGGCTTTGCCAGATTTTTCCGCTGAGAATAAAGTTAATTTAAATAATTCAAGAGAGTTAAGTTCAATCTTAAATAAGATTCGAGCGAAGCGAGACAAATCTGGTTCTAGGGTTATTCTACTCATTCCTGTGAATCACTGCATCAGCCATCTTGAGATTGGGAGAACAACAGGAGCAAAAGACCCTGTGATGCTTTATGTTTCTGGAGCAAATACTCAGATAATTGCTTATGAGGCTGGAAAATACAGGATTTTTGGAGAGACTCTGGATATTGGAGTAGGAAATTTTATTGATAATTTTGCAAGGTTTTTGGGAATTGGTTTTCCAGGAGGCCCAAAAATAGAAGAGCTGGCTAAAGCTGGGAAAAATTATGTTGAGCTTCCTTACACTGTCAAGGGAATGGATATTGCTCTATCTGGAATCTTGACAAATTTGAGGCAGAAGGTTGACAAGATGAAGATTAATAATAGGGTGAGTTCATCCCGTCCACCCGCCCGCAATTTGCGCTCGTTTAAGACTCGCGAATTAATTGCTTCAAAATCGACTTTGTCAGATTTTTCCGCTGAAAATAATGTTAATCCAAATAAGTTTATAATGTCAAACAATAAGTCAACTCCAAAATACCTTGATTCAACTGATAAAAATACCAATAAAAATGTTAAAGATATAGTCAAGTGCGATTATCTTAATAAAAAGTCTAGAGCGAGCGATAGCGAGCTAATTAATTATAACATATCTGATTTATGCTACAGCATGCAGGAAATTGTTTTTGCTATGCTTATCGAAACTGCAGAAAGGGCTTTGGCTCATACTGGAAAAAAAGAGCTTTTGCTTGGGGGAGGCGTTGCGTGCAATTCTCGGTTGCAGGAAATGTGCAAGATAATGTGCAAAGAACGAGGAGCTAAATTGTTTGTGCCTTCGCGGAGTTTATTAGTCGATAATGGAGCAATGATTGCCTTTACTGGAGAAATAATGTTTAAGTCGGGTATTGGGTTTTCTGGAAAACAAATTGAGAAGGTGGACATTTTGCCTAGGCAGAGGACAGATGATGTTAGTGTTGGGTGGAGATAAAATTATTACCCTTTTCTTGGATTGAAAGTTCTGTAAGCTTTTCCTACTACATGGGCTGTGGTCATAACAGCTAATACCATTACTTGTTCATAGCCTATCTTAATATGCAATTCATTGCGATAAGTTATTGAACTACCTTCAACCAGTGTTCCTGTTGAGACTTTGCATAAACTATCTGCCTCTGTGCATATTTTTTTTATTGGCATAATGTTGATAGAAAGAATTTATTTTTAAGGATTCTGGCTAAAAAAGAGATAAAGAGATTTACAAAGCACAGATCCATCCGCCATCTACAACAACTTCTGAGCCAGTCATGTAAGAAGAAGCATCAGAGGCAAGGAAAGCTACAGGCCCAGCAATATCAAGAGGCTTTCCGACTCTTTTTATTAAGAATTTAGAGGTCATTCCTTCAAGGACTTTTTTATCTTTTGTAAAATCTTTGGTCATTGCAGTATCTATTAATCCAGGATGTATGGAATTTACCCTTATTCCTAAGGGTCCGACTTCTGCTGCCAGAGCTTTTGTGAATAATCTAATTCCTCCTTTGCTTGCACAATAAGCAGTTCCTCCTGCAGAGCCTTCTATTCCTGCAACAGAAGATATGTTAATTATTGAAGCCCCTTTTTTCATGTATCTCAATGCTTTCTGACAACATAAAAATGTTCCTTTTAAGTTTATGGCCATTGTTTTATCCCATTTATCCTCTGGACAATCTATCGCATTTCCAGGGATATAAACTCCTGCATTGTTCACTAAGATGTCTATCCTTTTGAATTGTTTTATTGTTTCTTTGATTAAATTTTCTACTTCTTGTTTTTTGCTTATGTCTGTTTTAACATAGAAAGATTTTCTTTTCAGGGATTTTATTTTTTTAACTGTTGCATCTCCTGGAATAATATCAGACACAACAACATCTGCTCCTTGCCTGGCCAATTCTACTGCAATTGACTCTCCAATGCCTCTTGCAGCTCCAGTAACAACAGCTACTTTTCCACTTAAATCAAATAAATTAGACATTTTCACCTTTTTATCAATCAATTAAACTTTTCTTCTTTTTAAACTTATGGAACTGTGTGCTTTGTCCGGAGTTAGCATATTTTGAAGGTTGATTTGTCTTTTTAAGCTCTAAAAGAATCAAATTATTTGTTAAAAAGTCCTTTCCGGACAGAGCAGAACTATGTGTATTGTCAACTTGTTACGAGATAGGGTTAAATAGTATGTTTTCTTCCTAATTTTTAGGAGGTGAAAACATATGAAATGCCCTAAATGTAAATCTAAAGATATTGTTAAACGTGGGAAAAATTATAATAAATCTGGAGAAAAACAAATTTATTTATGTAAAAATTGTAGTGCTAATTTTGTAGAGCCAGATTGATTTGAGGGGATGAAGTATAATAAAAAAGATATTGTTCGAGCAATCCATCTTCA
>CAZFNY010000106.1:0-2895 GCA_964520275.1 Candidatus Woesearchaeota archaeon
TAGAGCTTAAAAAGACAAATCAACCTTCAAAATATGCTAACTCCGGACAAAGCAAGGAGAAGTATTGATTTATAAATAACAAAGATTTAGGTATATAAAAGAGGTAGTGGAAGATGCCAATAATCTGTATCAGAAATCTAAAAAAATCATTCGATAAAAAAGAAATTCTTAAAGGAGTAAATTTATTTATTGAAAAAGGAGAGATTTTGGGATTGGTTGGAAGATCAGGAGTCGGAAAATCTGTTTTGATAAGGATATTAATTGGATTTTTCAAACAAGATTCTGGAGATATAGAAATCAGCGCAGAATCAAAAGACCCAATTGGGTATTCTATGCAGGAAAATGCTATATATGAGTATCTAAATGTGGATCAAAATTTAAACTATTTCTCCAAAATTAACAAAATCCCTAGGAATATAAGAAAAGAAAGGATAGCTTATCTTCTAAAAGACCTAAACTTAGAAGAATATAAAAAGGTTTTAGTAAAAAACTTATCTGGAGGAACTAAAAAGAGGGTAGACTTGGCTTGTGCTTTGTTAAACAAGCCAGAGATACTTATACTTGATGAACCCTTGCTCGGTTTAGATCCAGAATTAATAAATGATATCTTAAAAATAATTCTTAATGCTAATCAAAATGGAACAACAATAATAATCTCTTCTCACCAGATAGAAGAGCTTTCAAATATTTGTTCTCGCATAGTTCTGCTTAAAAACGGGCTCCTTTATAATATAAAAAAAGACCAATTAAAACAAGTATACAAATAAAATGGTATCAGAATCTTTGGCAATACTAAAAAGAAACATTAGTTCCCTAATAAATTCAAAATTATCTTTTATAATCATCTTTATTGGCCCTATATTTCTAATGCTAATTGTGGGTGTTGCTCTGCAGAATAATGAATTAAGAAATATTAGGGTGGGAATTTATACTCAAAATCCAGAGGATCTAAAAACCGATGAATTTATGAGCGGATTTGTGAACAAAATAGGGGATACTGCTCAAGAATATTCTTTAGAAACCTGCAAAAATCGGGTGATAAATTCAGAGTATCACGCTTGCGTAGAAATAAAAAAGAGTGAAGAATACACCCCAATTGATAATCCAAGCATAATTAGCCAAGGCTCGATAGACACTCCGAGTTATCAGGTCATAAGCTATGTAGATTTCTCAAAAACAAAAACAGTATGGGGGATTATTAACAGAATCCAGAAAGTTGTAGATTTGCAATCTCAAGAGATGATGGGGGGAAAAGTCAAAGAAGCCACCATAAAGATGGATTATTTTATTGATAAAATTCAGACAGAAAAAAACAGGATTGGTGAGGTTAAATCCCAGATAGGCCTAATAAAAAATTATCTGGGAGATATGGAATCAGATGTTGGAAACATAAAATCCCAAACAACCACTGCAATAGGAGAGATTAATGGAATAAATAACAAAATTAATTCAGTTATGGCATTGGTGGCTTCTATCCCAGAAGCGACAAACCAATTAAATGGGATAAGGACAGATTTAAATAACGTACTTCAAAAATTAAATTATATTGAACAGCTAACAGGCACAACAGGTAGACTTTTAACTAACCTACGCAGCATCAAATCAAGGATAGAGGAGATAAACACTGATCTATCAACTACAGAATCAGCCCTTGAGAATATAATCAACGAATGGAATAATCTAAAGAACACAGATTTGTCCAGTATATCCAAGCCAGTGACACATGAGACCCAGTCAATCTTAAGGGGTTCTACTCTGAAATCAAGCTCATTAAAAGAGATAGATTATTTATTCCCAAGTTTACTCATGTTCTTTATTATATTTATCTCATTAGTCTTTCCAACAACTCTGATAATCAAAGAAAGGGCTTCCAAAGCGCATATCAGAAATATCACCAGTAAAACAAACGGAACAAAATTTGTTGTTATAAATTTCATTAGCGGGTTTATGGTAATCTTTCTACAGATTATTTTAATAATGTTAATCTCAAAATTCTTTTTGAATATAAACATTTTGGACAATATAACCAGCACAATAATACTCTCAATAATCTCAATCATAACTCTTGGATTGATTGGAGTGATGATAGGATATGCTTTCAACAACTATGAAGGAGCAGTAATGGCCTCTATATCTCTTTCAATAATCCTGTTGATTTTTCTGCCAGTAATTACTCCAACAGAAACTCTGCCAGCCCAGTTTTCACAAATATTTCAATCAGCCCCTTCAGTGATACTAAGTGATAAAATAAGGATGTCTGTTCTTGCTGGAACAGGATATTCTTTCTCAATTTCAGAGGCTATCTCAATAATAATTACCATAATTCTAACAATAATTCTAACAATAATGTTTTATAATAAAAACAAAAGAAAAGAAATATAGCCCCGCCCGGATTCGAACCGGGGTCACAGCCTCCAAAGGGCTGTATCTATGGTCCCCTCTATACCTTTTACAGCATAAGAGAGTTTGACCGCTAGACTACGGGGCTATCAAAAAACAAACCAGAATTAATTTATAAGGGTTTTGTTAAGCCAAAATTTGCCAAATTAAAGCAAATATTGATATTATCCAAGGAAAAACATAATCTGAAATAAAAACTAGTGTCTTTCTATTCACTTTAAACCCAAAATTTTCTAAAATTTGAGTATAGATAGTCATCTCCCTCTTTTTTGTATTAAATTGCTTTTTGATAAGAATACAATCTCCAAATAGAAATAACTGTAGATAATAAAGCAAAATAAAAACCAGAATAATCTTCCAACTCAAATAAAAAGGCGAACTCCACATAAATATCACAATCATTAGATGAGTCCAAAAATAAAAACCTAATTTGTGCCTCATTTTCAGTGAAGCTCCCAATCACAGCAAGCTGTGGGGCTTCTAAATACTAAAAAT
>CAZFNY010000107.1:0-2860 GCA_964520275.1 Candidatus Woesearchaeota archaeon
TTTTCTAAAACCTTATAAATTCCAATTCTCTTTTATATTGAGAAAAAAGAGGAATATAAAATGGGTGAAAAAAGACTGAGGAATAAAGGAGCCATGGGATTATCTTTTGGAATGATATTCTCAATCATATTGATAATTGTATTTATTACATTTGCTTTTTATGCAGTAAAAACCTTTTTAGGAATCCAGGAAACTGCAAAAATCGCAAAATTCAGAGAAAATCTTCAGGAAGATGTTAATAAAGTGTGGAGATCAACACAGGCGTCGCAACAGGTTTCATATAATCTGCCGTCAAAGATAAGGAATGTTTGTTTTAAAAAAGATGGATATGAAAATCTTTTTTTTAAGCCAGCAGATGCTGTAAATTTAGCTCCGATAAATATAACTAATATTGATATGGAAAAAACAATTCCATCTGGAAGAAGAGAACTTTGTTTTGAAAATAAAAACAGCAAAGTTATAATGCTCTTAAAAAAAGATTTTGGAGAGACACTTGTTACTATAACAAACAGCTAAGCAAGATGAAAAAAAAAGGATTCCTGGAAATGTCTTTTGGCTGGATATTTGCGCTTGTTATAGGAGCATTTATATTATTTCTAGCTATTTTTATATCTATAAAATTCATAAAAACAGAAGGTGCAAGCCAAGACGCGTTTATTGCCAAAGATATCAGTGTGTTGCTGAATCCTCTTGAGACTGGATTTGAAGAGGGAAAAACAACCACATTACAACTTGGAACAGAAACACGAATCTATAATTTATGCGAAAACGATACTTCTTTTGGAAAGCAGAAAATAAGAACATCACAACAAAGTTTTGGCAAATGGACAGAATCTTATGCAGAAATTTCCTCGAGGAACAAGTATATTTTTTCTGGGAATCTTATTGAAGGAAAAAACTTCTATTTATTTTCCAAGCCTTTTGATTTTCCGTTTAAAGTGGCTGACCTGATATTTATTCTTCCTGCAGACAAAACATACTGTTTTGTCAATATTCCAGAAGATGTTGCCACAGAGATAAAAGATTTGAGATTAAAGAATATTGTAAATGCAACAAGTTCTGGCAATTGCCCTTCAGGGAGTCAGAGTGTATGCTTTAATAGAGCGGGATGTGATATTGTGGTTAATAGAAATTCTGAAGGGACTAGTGGCTCTGTCACAAAAAACAGAGAGAATATGGACTTCAATGGAAATGCTTTGATGTATGGGGCTATTTTTTCAGATGTTGAAACTTATGAATGCCAGATAAAACGGCTTATGGCCAGAACATCAGAGCTTGCTTCTATTTATGAACAAAAAGCAGATTTTGTTGCATCAAAAGGGTGTAATACTAATCTTAATTTAATAGAGTTAAAACTTGCAGCAGAACAGGGAAATTTTGCATTTGTCTCTTCTATTGTAGAAAATATTAGGGAAAAAACAGCATATCTGGGGTGTAGATTATGGTGAAAAATCTTGGACAAATGAAAATCCAGCAGACAGCATTTATGTTAATAGCCCTGACTCTGTTTTTTGCTTTAGTTAGTTTGTTTATTGCTGGCTTTAAGTTCTCTGACTTAAAAAGAGGGGCTTCTGACCTTGAGGAGAACAATGCCATGCTTTTAGTCACAAAACTCGCAAACTCACCTGAATTTAGCTGTGGAGAAGCATTTGGCTCAAAAAGGGATAATTGTGTTGATGCGGACAAGGTGATGATATTGAAAGATGAAATTTCCAGCAAATATAGGGGTTTTTGGGGGGTGGCAGACATCAAGATAAGGAAGATTTATCCTGCAGATAACTCAGCGTGCACTGCTATTAGTTACCCTGAATGTGGTGTAATAAACCTGATTTCAAACAGCACAATTGGAACATATGATTCAACTTTTGTTGCTTTATGCAGGAAAGAGGCGCAAAATAATGATTATTATGATAAATGTGAGCTTGCTAGGTTAATGGTAAGCTATCAAAATAAACAATGAAAAAGAACGAAAATGTAGATGTAGTGACTAAAAAAAGCCAGAAAGAATGGTTTAAGAACCTACTATCTAAATTAAGGGCTCAAGAGGAAATGGTTGGATTTGGCTTGATAATCGCAATAGTGGCAATAATCCTACTTGTATTCCTTTGGTTTTCGCTGTCAAAACCAGTAAAAGACAATCTTGAAAATTATGAGGTACAGAGTTTTATCAAGGCATTTTTGCAATATACCACTGAGTGTGAAAATGCGTATGGGAAATTGGATATGGCAGAACTTATTTTATTCTGTGAGGATGAAAATAGATGTGAGGATGACTCTTACAGCTGTAATGTATTAAATGATACTTTAGAGGGAATTGTGGATAAAAGCTGGCAAGCTAATGGAGCTATAAAAGGCTATAATCTTAAGATAAGCGTGAGAGGCAGAGATATTGCTCTTTTTGACAAAGGAGATCAGACTTCTAATTCAAAGGGGTATCTGGAAATGCTTCCTGGAAAAATCAACATAACTTTTGTGGCTTATTACTAAATTTTGAGGTTTATTGTCAGAGTATCTACCATTATTTCTGGCCTGTGGGAGATGCGGTTTTTTGTCTTTTCCTGGACAAATTCAACAAGACCAAACCTCTTCAGAAGCTTTAAATCATCAAAAACCGGCTTAAAATTCCTTCCAAGAAGCTTGGCAAGATGATAGATAGACCTTGGTTTTTGGTACTTTATTGTGTGTAAAATTCTGGCTTTTTCATTGCTTAAAATCTGCCTTAGTGCTGAAATACCTTCAAAATCATACTCTTCTTTGGATAAACCGAGTTTTTTGAGTATTGAAAAAGTCGAGTCAGATTCTATGATCGTTATTTCTCTTATTTTTGTTTTTGCCATTTTAATTTTGATAAATTTTTTGT
>CAZFNY010000108.1:0-2829 GCA_964520275.1 Candidatus Woesearchaeota archaeon
TGAAGATTATTTTTTTGGCAGGTGGTGGGATAATGAAAATGAGGCAGATATTGTTGGAATAGATAAGAAAAATAAAAAATTACTCATTGCAGAAGTCAAATTCAAGAATCTTTCCTCAAAGGAGATAAATCAGATAAAATCCAATTTAGAGATTATGGCAAAAAAAATAAATATTTTTGGATTTGAAGAGCATTTTGCAGTCATATGCTTAGATTATGATTCAAAGATAGAAGGAATAGATATAATAAAATTAAAAGATTAAGAAATATATCCTAACATAATTTGCCTCGTGCTAATCCTCTGCTCAGACTGACTTTCAGTATGAATATTCTGAATAGTCTTTCAAGTCAATCCTCTATTCAGCCCAGCACTCGTTATTAATTATTAAATTTCTCTCGTGCTAGTCCTCGGTCTCGACTCTTGGAGCAAGAACAAATCCGAGCTCCATGTTTGGAGCTCTGAAATCAATCTTCAACGGATGGTCATCCGCAAAGCTTATAAGGGCTTTCTCGCAAAGCTTTGCGCCTTTTGCAAACTTCTGCAGATACTCTAAGCTGTATTTTGATTTGCAGTTCTCCCCAGTTATATTAGCCTCATCTCCTGAAAATTCAGACATGGCAGAATTCAATCCCTTGGCTTCTATTATAAATTTTCCATTTCTTACCTCAAAAGAGCACGCATCACCAACAACCGCGCAGTCTTCTATAGAATCAACTAAATCAGCAGAATCTAATTCTACTTTTGAAACAAACTCCATTCTGCTGGCTTTTGTGTCAAAATCAATCTCTTCGCCAGATATGTCAATAAGGCTAAGCATAAAATTTCTCTTTATTTTGTCCTGTATCTGAAGGCTCAAAAGATTATCTTTGCTTTCCATTATCAGAGAGCTTCCTGCCCCGCATCTTTTTAGGATTCTCTTTAAATTATCCAAATTAACTCCTAAGACCTCTTTTCCAGCCTCAAACTGGCTAAAAGCTGATTTAGGAAGCTTGAATCCAACCATAGAGACATTTGCAGGGTCCATGGCAGTTATGCTAAGCCCGAACTCGCTTACATTTATCCTAACTTCTGTGACTAGCTCAGAAATAAGGTCTATTGCTTTTGACAAGACTCCAGGAGTATCTATTTTGACTATCATATTCTTTGTAACAAGCACTCTTTTTTAAGCATTATTGTCTTACAGATGAGGTAATTATATAAATATTTGTGATTTTGATTTTGAATGGTAAAGGGTTTTTCTGAAAAATTAGCAGAGTATGAGATAGGGTGGTGGAAAGCCCACCATAGGAAAGATATTAATTTATTAATAAAAAATATGACTAATCTTTATGTACTTCAATTTAGCCTTCCTTATAAACTATCTTTTAATGCTGTTAAATACAGAGTTAAAGCCACTAAAGAGCACGATATTGCTGAAAAATTTGAGGACCAAGGAAATCAATTAGAAGCAGATAAGCACTGGAAAAAAGCACAACAATTGCTTAAACAGCATTTTGAAATTTTAAATTCATATAAAAAATAATATGGAATCCACATTCAAAGAAGAGAGAATACGAAAAATAACCAGCCTTTACTACTCAAGGCCAGACACCCAAAAAGCCATTTTTGATTTCTGCAAAAATCGTGAAGTGATTCCAAAATATTTTGATGGTTTTGGAAAAAGACCAGATTCACTGCAGTATCCAGGGGATATTTTTGAATTAGTAAAAAAAGGAGCAACTTCATTTCACTGCTCGCAGGAGCTCTGGAAAGACCAATTGAAAATAGCAACAGGCATGTCAGAATCTCAATTAAATGAATTAAGAAAAGGCTGGGATTTGATAATTGATATTGATTCAAAATACATAGACTACAGCAAAATCATGGCAGAGATAATAATAAAAGTTTTGAGATTCCACGGAGTAAAGCATGTGGGGGCAAAATTCTCAGGTTCAAAAGGCTTCCATCTTATTATTCCTGAGAAAGCTTTTCCAAAAGAAGTTTATGGAACAAAAACTTCAGATATGTTTCCTGCCTGGCCGAGAATAATAACAAAATATATAGCTGAAAAATCTGAAAAAGAGCTCATAGACAAGATTTCAAGCCTGACAAAGCAGAATAAATACATAAGGGATTTTCAAGCATCAAAAGAAGTAATACCCGACCTTATTCTTGTCTCTCCGAGGCATCTTTTTAGAGCTCCGTATTCTCTCCATGAAAAAACCGCGCTGGCAAGTGTGGTTTTAGACCCAGAAAAAATAAAAGACTTTGACTTAAAAGACGCAAATCCTTTCCAGGCCAAGATTCATGATTTTACTCCTGATTCAAGAGAAGGAGAAGCAAAAGAGCTCCTTGTCCAGGCTCTTGATTGGCACAAAGAAACCCATAAACCCGAAAAAGAAAAAAAGAATTTGGAATTCAGCCCAATAAAACTAGAGAATCTTTCTGAAAAGCATTTTCCTCCGTCTATCCAGCAGATCCTTAAAGGAGTTGGTGACGGAAGAAAAAGAGCTCTTTTTATCTTGATTAATTTTTTCAGGTCTGTTGGAATAGAAAAAGAAGAGCTGGAAAAAAGAATTTACGACTGGAATAAAAAAAACAAAGTTCCATTGCTTGACGGGTATATTATCACGCAGATTGCCTGGAGCTACAGGAACAAGATTGTTCCTCCTCCAAATTATGACAAGGATTATTACAAGGCAATATCCATAATCCCTACAGAAGAAGAAATGAGATATAAAAATCCTGTTAATTATGTTGTGAAAAAACATTTTCTGGAAAACGCAAAATCTTTTAAACCTGAAAATAAAAAACCAGACTGATTCTTTTATAGAAATTAATTATTTTATA
>CAZFNY010000109.1:0-2798 GCA_964520275.1 Candidatus Woesearchaeota archaeon
TTTCCAGGAGATATTGGCCCATCCACAGACGAGATGGGATGTTATGATGAAAAAACAGAAGTTTTAACAGATATTGGATGGAAATTTTTCAAAGATCTAAATAAAAATGAAAGATTATGCACCTTAAATCCTTCCAATGATTCAATAGAATTTCAAAAACCAAACCATATTGTAAGTTTTAATCATCACAAAGAATTGATCTCTGTCCAAAATCAAACATTAGATATCTGTGTTACTTCTGATCATAACATGTATCTATGCTCTCAAACAAATTATCGAAAAAATAAAAAAAATTTTGAATTAATCAAAGCAAAAGATATGGAATGTCAATCAGTTATAAAAAGAACAGGAAATTGGATAGGAAAAGAAGAAAAATACTTTGTTTTACCTCAATCCACATTAGGACACTATAAAGGAAATAAAGTCATTCAACATCCCCTCCCAGGAATAAAGGTACCTATTGACGATTGGATTTCTTTTATGGGAATATGGATAGCCGAGGGTTCTGTAGCTGGAAAGAGAGTCACTATAGCCCAAAAAACACCTGCAAAATGCAAAATTATTGAAAAACTCTTAAAAAAATTACCTTTTGGTTTTAAGCCTTACAAAAAACGTGGATTTTTTTATACAGACAAAAAACAATTAGCAGATTACTTAAAACAGTTCAAAAAAGCTCCAGATAAATATGTCCCACATTTTATAAAGGAACTCAGCAAGAGACAGATAGAATTATTTTTGAGAGAATATTGTTTTGGAGATGGGACTATTATGGGGGGGGGTATAGAATATTTTATACCTCATCAAAAAAACTTGCAGATGATGTTCAAGAACTTTTATTAAAAATTGGAAGAATTGGAATAATAAAAGAAAGAAAGAGAATAGGAAAAATATGGATAAAAGACCATTATGCAAATTCTTCAAGAATACAATATGAAATTCACGAGAGAGTAAAAAAATTGTATTCTTGGGTGGATAAAAGAGATGTGAAAAAAATTCAATATCATGGCAAAGTTTATTGTGCAACAGTAGATAATCATGTTATGTATGTTAGAAGAAATGGAAAACCATATTGGTGTGGAAATACTTTGATGTACTGGTCTCCTCCAAACGCAATTTTTGAGAAGACTCTATTAAAACTCAAGGATAAACTCGCTAAATCAGGATATGTGGGTTATATAGATATTAACTGCATAGCAAACTCAAAGGGGATATATCCCCTGGAATGGACGTGTTTTTCTGATGATACCGAAATTTTAACAAAAGATGGATGGAAATTTCTTAAAAATATAAAAATTGGGGAGATTGTTGCAACTTTAAATCCAAGAAATCATTCGCTTGAATATCAAAATGTAACTGGGACAATAAATAAGAAATACACTGGAGAAATGATAAATATTTGCGGAGCAGGAGATTCGCATCAAGCAATAGATTGTTTAGTAACCCCTGACCATCAGATGTATATTAAGGACAGAAATGGAAAGTTCAAATTTGTTAGAGCAGATAAAATTCCCCAAGGTTCAAAAATTAAGAGAGCTTGTAATTTTATTGGAGAAGAACAAAAAGAATATATTATCCCAGAATACATTGAACATCATTATTTAGGAAAACACTATAAAATACACCCAATCAAACACAAAGAGATTAAAATGTCTATGGAGGTCTGGCTTAAATTTTTAGGTATATTCTTGGCAGAAGGGAGTGTTGGTGGAAGAAACCATATTGTAAGCATCGCACAATTTGATAAAAAAAATGAGATAAAAGAATTATTGAAAAATTTCCCATTTAAAGTTATTGAGAATAAAAAAGGATACCAAATTTCCTCAACCCAACTCGTAAAACATTTAAAAGAATATAATTTTGGAAAATGTAACTCAAAATATGTCCCTTCTTTTGTAAAGAATTTATCTCAAAAATATATCAAAATCTTTTTAGATGCATTTAGGATAGGTGATGGAACTATTCATAAAAGAACAAAACAGAAATCTTATTTTTCAACATCCAAGAAGATGATTGATGATATTCAAGAATTATTATTAAAGTGTGGAATAGCAGGCAATATTTTAAAAAGAAATTGTAAAGGAAGTAAATGCACAGGATTAGGATATTTTAGAAATCATGATTTATATTGTATTTCTGAAAGAACCAGCAAGATAGATTATTATGCGGACAAAAAAAATATTAAAAAAACATTTTATGATAATTATGTTCATTGTGTCGAAGTTCCTAATCATATAATTTATGTTAGAAGAAAAGGGAAAGCATTTTTCTGTGGTAATTGCCGTTTCGGCTACCCTACAATAAGCATCCAGATAGAAGGTGTAACAAGCTTATTGGGAGAATTTCTCTACAAGCTAGCGAAAAAAGAGCAAATTGAACTTAGAGTCAAAAAAGGATTTCAGATAGGAGTTGTTGTTGCTGTTCCACCTTACCCTTTCAAAGACAAAAAAGAAGTAAACACTTACAGAAACCTATCTATTTTATTTAAAAAACAAAATTTCGAGGGGGTCCATTTAGGAGATGTTAAAAAGATAAAAGGAGTCTGGAGAATTGCAGGAGTCTGCGGCTATGCTTTAATAATAACTGGATCAGGAACAACAGTAGAAGAAGCAAGGAAGCAGACCTACAAAAGACTAAAAAACATCATGCTGCAGAACATGTATTACAGAACAGACATTGGCCTCAAATGGTCCTCAGACAGCGACAAACTGCAGACCTGGGGATATTTGTATTGAGAAAGAAAGCCCCTTGCGTACTTATTCACTTATTTTCTAAGAATAACATAAACTTTTCTTCCAAGT
>CAZFNY010000110.1:0-2796 GCA_964520275.1 Candidatus Woesearchaeota archaeon
AAGATTAGGTTGGACTCAGGAAGCTCCACACTTTAGTGTGTGAGAGGATGTCACTCTCATAAACAGCAGAACACTGGGGATAACAACAATTATCATTAGTCCTATAGTTAATTTTGTCCATTCTAAAAAACCAAATTGGTAGCTTTTTTGCATAGAACATAAAAACAGTCCAAATATATAAGTCTATCTCAGCAAAGCATTTAAACCAAAGGATTATGGATAAATGTAATAAAATGATAAAAGATTATATGATAAAATGAGTTTTAGCGATTTTTTAAAAAAAATATTTGGAGAAGAAAAAACTGAAGAACCAGAGATTTCTTCAGAAAAAATAGCTTTCAATGAACTCAGCTCATGGATTGCAAAACAAGAGGAGGATTTTAAAGATAAAGAACAGAATCTCCTTGTTTTTATCAAAAACGGGATTTTAGAGAACATAAAAGATATTCAGGAGAAGCTTTTGGCATTGGAAAATTTTGACTTCCAAAAAAGAAAAGACAAGGAAAGAATAGAAGCAATTGTAAAGGAAAACTGGAAAAATTATATTTATTATGTGAAGAAATTTATACAGGGTTTCCAAGAACTGCAGGAAAATGAACTTGAAAAATTGCTCGCAAAAGCCAATTTAACCTTTATTGAATTTGACAGAAAATCACGTGTGACCTATGAGAAGGCCACATTTTTGATTGGAAAAGAAATGGCTAATGTTAGAAACAGGATAATTGCTTTTTCTGGATACTTTAAAGAGGTATTTAATCAAAATAAAGCTCTTATTGACAAATCACAGACTTTTCTGGGCATTAAACTGAAATTAAGCCAGCTTGATAAGCTTGAAGAGAATATAAAAAAAATTAACGAAAAAATAAAGAATCTGGGAAATAAAATTATTGGTTGTGAGGAAAAAAATAAGAAAACTTTAGAAGAGGTTGTAAAGCTTAGAGACAATGAATCATACACAGCCAATTTAAAGAAAAAAGACAGGCTTGAATTTGAAAAACAGCAAATTGAAAGAGAAATCTATGAATTAAAAGGGCTTGTTGATTTTAGGGCATTGGGGAATATTTTTCATAGCAATAAAAGAAAGGTAGAGATACTCAGAGGTTATAAAGAAAATTTCCAAGAATCTTTTCAAAGAGATAATGGGCTCGGCCTTTTAAGTTTGCTTGTTGAATCTAAACTAAATACTGAAATAGTTTCTAAAAAAATAAAACAGATTAATGACAAGCAAGAAGAAATTGATAAAATAAGCGATACAATAAGTGAGGACTCAACAAGTTCCCTGCTGGCTGAAATTGAAAGGGTCAATTTAGAGATTAAAAATTTTGAGCACGAAAAAGAGCAGGAATTAAAACTGCTCGAGAGGCTTAAAACCAGAAGACAAGAATTCATACATTCAATAAAGGAAGAGCTCGCTGGGTTGAATGTTCTTGTTGAGGATTAAGAAAACACCTCTCTTCCAAATTTTCTTAATATTTCTTTAATATTATTAATAACCTTTTGTTAGTCTTTTTTATCAGACATTCTGACAAACTTGACTAATAAATCCTCGAGTTCATTGACATCCAGCAATTTTATCTTAAACCCATCAGTTATAAAATAAAACCTAAAAGATTTGTATCTTAATTCCTTGATTAAAATGCCCTCAACTTGCCCTATTGGTTTTCCTTTTTTTGGTTCTTCTTTTAAGGAATGCATCAATTCAAAAATCTTAATGGATTCTCCCTTGAATTTCTTGTTAATCTGGTCTTCCAGACTTTTGGTTATTATTACTTTCGCCATCTTTTTTTGGCATTTGATAAAGCATCTTCAATAGGAACAGTATCTCTTTCACCCATAAGCAGGCTCTGCAGCTGCCTTTCTCTTGCAATTTCAATTAGCTTAAGAATTATGTCTGAATAAGTTTCCCCTTTGTTTCCAAAATTTTTCATTTTTTCTTTTACATCCATTCTTACAGCTATTGTTGTATTTTCCATTTTATATGTTGTTATATTTATTATAATTTTTATAGAATCTATAGTTTATAAGTTTTTCGCATATGAAATAAAACAGAACACACAATTCCCATTCAAGAAGTCAGATGATTTATCAAAACATAATGATATATCTCCCGAGTATGTTCTTATCTAAAAAAGAAACAATACAATCACACCATAGAAGCGTGTATCTTGTGATCTTGGGGTGATGCACTTTTCTTCACCAGATGATTATAATCCAATACTGTTGTGTAATCCTTAGAAGCTTTAAATCTTGGGATGAAAGAGACATTTTTTGCGAGATATTCTATTTTCATACTGCCAGAATAGTGCATAAATTTAACCTTTTTACTGCCAAAATGGTAAGATTTTTAGTAACATAGAGGGATATATTCAATTTTAATACTGCCAAAATGGTAAGGTTTATAAATGCGGGAAGTGTGTGTAAATCATGAGTTATATAGAGAAGAAGGGTATTAATGGAAAAACCCATATTTATTTTGTTAAGAAGGTATCATTTATGAATAAATTATTAGTTATCAAGAAGTATGTAAGTT
Source organism: Candidatus Woesearchaeota archaeon (assembly GCA_964520275.1). Lineage (GTDB taxonomy): Archaea > Nanobdellota > Nanobdellia > Pacearchaeales > GW2011-AR1 > CAZFNY01. Next base: position 2,531 of record CAZFNY010000110.1, read on the forward strand.
TAGATTCTTCAACGTTTAGTAAAGAAAAGTATATCTTAGATAATTTAGAGACTCTATCTGAAGAAGAACTAAAATTTAAATCTCAATTCTTGAAGCAGGTTAAAAAAGAGTTGTCTTATAGTGAAAATCTTCCAGAAAAGATAGAATTAAAATCTATAAAACAGAAAATCCTTTCGGAATTAAACTAATCTTTCAAAAAGAAGTTGAGAATTATATTAAAGTTGAGCGGGAATTGTTGAATAAATTTAAAAATAAGAAAGTAAGGA
>CAZFNY010000111.1:0-2736 GCA_964520275.1 Candidatus Woesearchaeota archaeon
ATAATTCACAATTTGAGAAAATGGAATTATTATTGCCTATTCTGACGCAATGCCTGTAAAATGTAAACCTATTTCAGGACATCACAGTGGGCTTTTTAAAGACATTCATTTCCCCTCTTCTTCCTCTTCTTCTAACTCTTCGTCTTCATCAAATGGCTCTATCTCTTCTTCATCAATTTCAATATCTTCCTCATCCCCTTCTTCGTCGCCTTCGTCTTCATCTTCTTCAACTATCTTTTTCATCTCCCGCTGTTTTTTCATTTCTCTCAAATCAGCAATTGTAAGTGCATTTAAAGTTTCTGGGTCAAAGGCAAGTCTTTTCTTGGGATTTCTCTCGTCTTCAAGTGTATCTTTCTTAAAAATTTTCACACCCAAAAAACTCTGCAATTTGCTTATGAGTTTATCATAATCTTCAGAAAGAGCACCTGCTTCTGCCATTTTAACTGCATCCTCAGATTCTCCAATTGCAACTGCAACCTGTTCTGGCGACATTTTTTTAAATCTCCTGGCTCGCATGATTACCCAGTGAAAATTATCAACCAAATCCGGTCTTTGCTCTCTGACTCCAACTCCAAATTTTTTCTCATAATTTCTATCAACAAGATCTCTAAAAGTAGTATCCTGCCTTAAAACCACTCTTTCGCTGCTTCCAACTCCATGGAGCTTCTCCTTATGTTCTTTAGCATTGATTCCAGCCATATAAGAAAGCCTGTCATAAACACTTTCAGGATTCTGCGCCTTGTTAATCTGGCTGTCGGTGGGTCTTCTTATCAGGGGCATGCCTGTCTCTCTAGCGCAGTCCTCACATATCTTGACAATTCCCTCATTAGAAATAGCTTCAAACAAAACTGCTTTTTCTTCGTCTATGCCACATCTGAAACATTCAACCATAAGTTATGTCAGAAACCCCTCTTTTTTAATATTTCTATTGTGGAAGAGCTATTTTAGATATTTCTCAAGTTCTTCTTTGGTATGAAACCCACTAAAAAGATATTTTTCATCAATCAAAACAGAAGGCAAGTAAGTCACATTATATACCCTTTTTTGCAAATTAACTATATTTAAATCCAAATCACCTGCAATAGGCAGAAGCACAACCTCATTCCCCTGCTCTTCTTTTATCTGTCCAAGGATATTTGAAATGACCATTTGCTCTCCTTTTTTAGCCAAATCATTCTTGTTGTCTGAATAAAGATAAACAAGTGTGTGGAATGTCTGATTGCTCCCTCCACACTTTCCCTTGAGTATGATGCTATTAAGCCATAATTCTGTCTTCAAAAGAACATAATTTTTCTTTTCTCTAAGAATTTCATCTGAGATCTGGTTGGCCTGCTCATATCTATCAATGATTAATCCTTTTTCATATAAATTGTCAGCAAAAATAAAATTCTGATTTATAGCTTCAGTACAAGAAGCTCTATCCATAATCTGATAATAATAATCTTGAAGTTTTAAATCGAGTGCATCTATCTCAAATGTTCTCGCATCATCAATAACTTTATTTACTCTAACTGATTCGATATAAAATCCCAAAAAGAAACCAATTAGCAATATCACAAATGCTAAAATAAATACCTCTATGAATACGCTATACTTTGAGTTCATTATTTTGTATACCATCTTATATCCCTCTTTAACAGCTTGAAAAAAGACCATAATAAAGGCGCAACATATAATGGCCTATATACAAAAAGGTATATTAAAATGGTTCTTATACCTTTCCTCTCAAGATCTGATTCTCTAGAAGCATATCTATAATAGATTAAGCTCAGACATAAAAAAATCAGGCCAAAAAAGAACAGCATCGTTACCAACGGATTAAACTTCAAAAATTTAAAGGGATTGTATCCCTGGAAATAATAAGGTATTGAAGCAAGATAAGGATATACTTTGTAATACAGCTGTCTTACAAAAAGCAAAAATCCTAATAATGCAAAAAGGAAAGATACAAAAACATACTGAATAATAACATAACCAAACAAATTTTTAGTATTTTTAAAAATATAATTCTTGTATTTGTAAAGCGTCTGTAATCCTCCGAGATTCCATCTTATCCTCTGTCTTGTCCAGGCTCTGAAAGTATCTGGAACAATAGTATAAACTTTTGTTGAATAAGACATTTTTGTTTTATACCCTCTACTCAAAAGATTCCAAGTAATTTCAATATCCTCAGTCATGTTCTTCTCATCAAATCCTTTAATTTTTTTGACCACACTGTGTCTATAAATGCTCAAAGGCCCATTAGTTACATAAACACAACCGATAAAGTCCAGTACTTTTCTACTCCAAGCAATCACAACATAATCAAAATCCTGAAACCTCTCAATAAAATTGCTCTTGACTTTTTTAACCCAGACTCTAGAAGTTACAGCAGCAACTTTTTCATCTTCTTCAAAATAACCCACCATTCTTATCAAAGAATCTTTATTAGGAAGTGAATCAGAATCAACAAAACCCACCAAGTCTGTTTTTGCAAATTTCAATCCATAATTTTTAGCCCCAGCTGCATTTCCTGTGTTCTTTGGAGTTTGAACCGCAATCATATTGGGGTGTTTTTTTGCAAATTCTTTGATAAGGTATGGATATAGTAAAATTCTATAATCATCCTTTAGATTTTCATTGAACACATCATCATATTTACTTCCTCTTGGAAGAAATTGAGCTGGTGAACTATATGCTTCAGTTGGTCTTTGTTCAATTCCTTGCTCCGGAGGGATTTATGCGGCCGTGACTGCT
>CAZFNY010000112.1:0-2681 GCA_964520275.1 Candidatus Woesearchaeota archaeon
TGAGTGTGATGCTATTGGTAAAGTTCTTAATATGAAATGTGTTTTTAAGGAAGGAGGCACATTAGTTAACATAATAATTATTGGGGACACACAGGGAAGTTGTTATGAAGAGAAAATTCCTCTCACAGGCGTAGCTAATTGCAGAGAGTTTGGAGTGACCACAGCTTTATCTATTGATTTTGCTTCATGCATTTCAGCATCATATATAGATAAGTTGTTGGCAAATTCTCCTGCAACAGGCACTGGAGAGTTATTTGTGAGTCTTGGGCAACAGTATCATATTGACCCAATTATTGCTCTTGCATTCTTTAGTCACGAATCTTCATTTGGAACAGCGGGGGTTGCTACAGAAACAAATAGTGTCGGGAATATAGAATTTTCATCGACTTGTCCTGGAGAGAAATATGTAGATTCAAAAGGAAGGGAATGGTGCAAATATAATTCTTGGAAAGATTCAATTAATGATTGGTATAGGCTCATCGCTAGTAATACTTATGTTGGTTCTGGATTAAATACTATAGAGAAAATTATTCCAGTGTACGCTCCACCTAAAGAGAACGATGTACCTGCTTATATTAAATCTGTCAGAACTTTTGTTCTAAAATATAGAGAAAGTATTGTCGCGTAAATGTTTGAACCTTTAAGGCTGAAATCAGAGATTTCGTCAAAAATCGTCCAGGCTTGATCAATTTAAGGCACTAAAGAAATATTCTTGTATTTAAGCGACTTTGAAGTTTCATTAATCATATCTTTGATATGATATATGTGGAATGCCACATTTTTCATTTCATTCAAAATGCGAGCTGAAGAATCTCCATTTGAATTCGGAAATCTTCAACAAGCATCGTATTCTCAATTTGGCTGGGAGAATCCAATGCGGAGAGACCACATTTTTCACTTTGTTCAAAATGCGGAGAGAAGGACTTGAACCTTCGAGGCTGAAATCAGAGATTTCGCTAACCACATTTTTCTTATTAGGTAAGAAAATTATCGAAATTTTGTTGTTAATTCTTGTCAGGTAAGAAAAAGATTTATAAATCCAACTTAGTTCTTACTTGGTATGAAAGATACAGATTTTGTAAAGACAGATATCCTTAAATCTACTGCTAAGGAATACTTCAGTGCAGGCAGAGATGAATTTAAAAAAGCAAGGTATAATTCTGCAGTGGTTTTGTTCTTTAAGGCACTGATTTCTTTAGTTGACCTATTTATCCTGCAAAATACTGGGAAAACTCCTTCTTCACATACAGAAAGGTTTAGAATCACCCAATTGCATTTTTCTGATGTTTATAATCTGCTCGATAAGGACTTTCCGTTTTACCAGGATAGTTATGTCCAGATAATGGGCAGAGAATTGGCGGAGGTTATTGAAGAAGATGTTAAAATTATGGCAGAAAAAACTAAAATTAAAATTTAGCAGAGATATTTTTGATATTGTGCAGTTCGGCTCTTCTATTTTAGAAGGAAGAAGTCCAAATGATTTAGATATTGCAGTTATCTTCAATAAAATTCCTCTGAAAGAACAGCTTAATCAGGCCCAGAATATTAAGGTGCAAATAGGAAAAGAAGCGCAAAATATCCTGGTTCATGCCAAGGCATTTGATCTTTATTCTTTATTTGATAAATCTAATTTTTCCAAGAATAATATCTTTTTTTCTGGCAAGAGCCTAATTTCTGGCGATTATTTTTGCAAAAGATTCGGTTTTACTTCCAAGGTTCAGATAAGATATTCTTTAAAGAATTTGAAGAAAAAAGACAAAGTTAGATTTAATTATTTAATCAATGGAAGAATGGGAAAGTATGGCTTGATGAAAAAATATGGGGGCAGGCTCTTATGTCCTGGATTGATTGAAGTTCCCCCTGAGTTTGAAGAGATATTTATCGTATCTATGAAAGAAATAACCAACAAATTAGAGGTTAGTAGAGTATTGGAGGGATGATTTTTAGTATGCTTATTAAGTTTTAAGCGACTTTGAAGTTTCACCAATCATATCTTCGATAAGATATATGCGGAATTGCCACATTTTCACTTTGTTTAAAATGCGAGCTGAAGAATCTCCATTTGAATTCGGAAATCTTCAACAAGCATCGTATTCTCAATTTGGCTGGGAGAATCCAATGCGGAGAACAGGATTTGAACCTGTGCAGGCACTAAGCCATCAGGGCCTAAACCTGATCCATTTGACCACTCTGGCATCTCCGCATGTATTAGAAGCAAACACAGAATTATTATCAATTAATGGTATAAAAAGGTTTATTTTTTGACGGCTCTTTTTGCTTCCTTCAACTTAAAGTGTCTGGCTAGAAATTGAATTATTTTCTGAAAAGAAACTGGTTCAGAGATAAGTGAAACCATGTCTCTGTCCCACCTGTTTTTTAGGGTTTTGGCTTTATTGAACATTTTAACAATAGAAAATTCATCACCAGAATCAGTACACTTCTTTTTCACAAGGGAAATATTAATTGGCATACCTGCGCGAATAATCTGATAAACATCAAAATGGTCTCTTGGCTTATTTCTTCCAATTGTAGCTGCTACTTTCTCAGCAGCCAATTCTTCTTTTGCTAAAGTTTTAATTGAAAAGAAATCCCCACAGCTTGCTGTGGCTGGGTAAAAGCTATATACCCAAATAACTTCTAAAATTTATGTACGAACTTCATCATGCTTGTCATAAAGTCTA
>CAZFNY010000113.1:0-2635 GCA_964520275.1 Candidatus Woesearchaeota archaeon
ACCATGTACTAAACAGAGCAAATGCTCGTGTTCAAATATTTGATAATGATAAAGATTATCAACTTTTTGAAAGTATCCTTGAAGAAGCAGTAGAAAAGTTTGATATGAGACTTTTATCTTATTGTATTATGCCTAATCATTGGCACTTTTGGAACAAACTTTAAGAAGAGTGGGGAGACCAAAGACAAGAAATGGTGGCTGACCCCAATTATCCCTTCTGCTTCTTCGGCATTAACCAAAATGGCCGATGAAATTGTATGCCAAGGAGTGCCAGAAAGACTGCCCATATCATATTCGTTAATACAGTGGTCAATTATAATATCAGAAGTATTAAAACCTAATTCTTTAGCAATAATTTGAGCTGTTTCGTGTGCTCTTAAAGACGGAGAAGAAACTATTTTATGTATTTCTATCCCTTCGTCTTTTATTTTCTTGGCTGTATCTTTTGCTTGTTTCCTACCTTCATCCACAAGCGGAGAATTGTCTTTTTGGCCAGCAAAGACTCTTCTTACATTTGCTTCACTTAGACCGTGTCTTACAAAATAAATCATAATGTTTATTTAAGCAATAATAAATTTTCTTTTATTTATTTGTTCTAGAAGGTCAATAGTTGCCTTAACAGAAAGGTTTTTAGTATTTTTTAAAATTAACCTATCCCCATATTCTTTTAAAAGAGGAGTTAAAAATTCATCACCCCAAGAAGGAGAAAAAGTAATAACTCCTTCAAAATCAACCTCTATATTCTCATCATTAGAAACATTATTTAAAGACGGTTTGAATGCAGAAAAGGCCTCCCGACCTGTTTGACGAGATATAAGCGTAGTTCCAAATTTTTGCAATGTAATAATCATAAATATATTTTATATTAAAATGTAATTGACGCAATACATCCTCTATAATAATTTTGAGCCAATTTCAAATTCAAATCCGAGCTGTCTCTTTTCAATTCCAGCTGAGCATTTCCTGTTTGAAAAGAAAGTCCTATTAAATTCTTAATAACAACACTTTTAACAAACTTGAGGCCATTTCCTCTTTCCTCTGGGTCTCTACCAGAAATAATTTCTGTAAATGCAACTTCTAAGGCAGTTTTATCATCAATCAAACTTGGTCTAATTCTTTTAAGCGTTTGTAAAATTCCTTGTCCACGGTCTGCTAATACAATTTGTCTTTTATTTAAGTCATAACCAAAGAAGATACCAGCTATGTCAGGCCATTGTCCTAAATTGTGGTCAAAAGAATTGTTCCCAACTTCTCCTGCAACCGCAACAACAAGAGGTGCTATACTTTTTATCTTTTCATCACTAGTATTTATCAGTTCGTTCTGCATTTTCTGTAATCTTGATTGAAACAATGCACTATTATCGCAATAATACATTGACGGAATTTCTATACCTGAAGAAATCCAATCTGTTGCAATTTTCAACAAATCATTTAAATATGTCTCAACAACTTTTCTAGAATAACGACGATTGCCCGTTGATGTATCACGCAAAGAAAAAAAACGACCACTTTCGTCCCATCGTCTTAAAGTGGCAATAGATACTCCAAGCATCTCTGCCGTTTCTCCTATTGATAATAAATCTTTTTCATCCATAAATCTTGATATGTCTAGTTTAGCATTTAACAAAAACCTATGCAAGTAATATGCAAATCTATACATTTTTATCTAAATCTACACATTTCTATACAAATCTATACATTTATAGCTATATCTCTATAAACTAAGCACTTTCTTTTGAGGGTAAATGGGTCAGCCACCATTTTATGCAATATAATATCTTTATGCCAAGAATAGAAAGAACAGATGTTGGTGAATATATTTACCATGTACTAAACAGAGCAAATGCTCGTGTTCAAATATTTGATAATGATAAAGATTATCAACTTTTTGAAAGTATCCTTGAAGAAGCAGTAGAAAAGTTTGATATGAGACTTTTATCTTATTGTATTATGCCTAATCATTGGCACTTTTGGAACAAACTTTAAGAAGAGTGGGGAGACCAAAGACAAGAAATAGTGGCTGACCCCAATTATCATAATTTTATTCAGTATAGAAAAAAGCACGAAGAGTTTCATCTTGAATATAATGAATTGCTTGATTAAAAATTTCTCGGATTGTGCCTTTTCTAATCGATTTATGATTTGGAATAATAAGTGTTTGTTTATTACCAGAAACAACACGGCGAATCTTTATGTGACTGCCATTCTGATTAACAATAGAAAAACCTTGAGATTCAAAAAAAGAGAGGACTTCGTTGCCTGAAAAATCTTTCAGCTTAGGCATAGTTAACTTGAGGGAGCTCAATATTCATGAGTAGTGAAGGATGACTTGCAAGTCCAAGCTCTCCGAGATCCTCCCCACTAAGATAAAGTTCAACTGCTTCACGGATGTTTTCTTGAAGCTCATCAAGGGTGTCGGCTTGGGTCACTATTGGATGACCAATTCCGCTTGCGACATAGTATCCCTCAGGCTCTTTAGTTATAGAAAATTGAATAATGCTTTTCATATGTCAACACTATAGCATATAAATTAATTTGAGCAAAATCTAAAACTTGCGATTTTCTGACTAGCTCCGAACGTGGGATGATGTTCGAATGAGTATAATAACTAGTAAATAAATTCTATTCCATTTCC
>CAZFNY010000114.1:0-2591 GCA_964520275.1 Candidatus Woesearchaeota archaeon
AATATATTTAACTGTCATCCAATACTGCTAAGTTATAGAGATATAAATAAAATCCACAAACTTTTAAATTACTACTCACATTTGTTCGCAGATTTCATAATAATTAATTAAATTCACAACGAACAGGTGTGAGGAGTGCAAATGTTATATCCAAATTAAAAAATGATTTTAAATTAAAAGAAGCGTATCACTTTAAGTTGATAATCCCTTATCACCCAATCGCTCTTCGCATATCATCAACATGTACTGACTGGACATTTTTTATTCCTGCAATAGCTGATTCTATTATTTCCAGCTCTTCTGATTCATCTATGTTGAAAGAGGCTATAACTGCCTTTAATCCAAATGCTATGGGCATTTCTTCAAAGGAAATTCCTCTTGCATTTTTCTTTTTAAGAACAGCTTCTGCGTGCACCTTTATTTCCTGGAGATCTGTGTCTGGAGATACAGGCATTATCCTTAATTTTATGAGTGCAATTCCCATAAGATATTTTAATTTAAAAGGTTTATAAGGTTTTGTGAGAAGATTTATAAATTAAAATGAACTTTGTTTGTTATGCTATTTGTAGGTGCTCTTTTGATATTTTTGCCTTTGATATTAATTGGAGTGCTTTGTTTTGTGTTCTGGATAATCATGCTTGTTGATTCTGCAACAAGAAAATTCAAGAGTGATACAGACAAAGTTGTTTGGATTCTTGTTATTGTTTTAGTCGGAATTATTGGGGCTTTGATTTATTATTTTGTGATTTATTATAAGGATTCAAGCAAGTCTATGAAATGGTTTTGGATTAGCCTCCTTGTGCTGGGAGTGTTAGTTATTTTAGCAGTTATCCTGTTCTTTTTGTTACTTTCTCCTACAGAAGTAGTGCAAACTTGATTCTCTTTTCCCACAACAATCCTTATAAATAGGGGAAAATTTTGTGATAAATATAAAAGAATGGAGATAAAACCTATTAATTAAAATGGAAGGCAATTATGAAAAGATTCTTGAAAAGATTGCGAGAGTTTCTGGGCTTGATAAAGAGGAAATAGAAAGAAGAGTTGAAGCAAAAAGGGCAAGGCTTTCTGGGTTAATAAGCAAGGAAGGAGCGAGCCAGGTTGTTGCAGCAGAGCTTGGAATAAATTTTGACAACGAGAAACTAAAAATAAATGAGCTTCTTCCTGGAATGAGGAAGGCGAATGTTGTTGGAAAAATAATAAGCCCGATAATCATAAGATCTTTTACTACAAAAAAAGGTGATGAAGGGAAAGTTGCTAATCTGCTCATGGCTGATGAGACATCAAACATAAAGGTTGTATTATGGGATACTAATCATATTGCACTGATTGAGACAGGGGAGATTTCTGAAAATAGTTCTGTTGAGATAAAGAATGGAACAATGAGGGACAATGAGCTTCATCTGGGAAGTTTTTCAGAGTTCAGAAAAAGCAGCGAGGCATTTGATATGGTCAAGACAGAGAAAATTCTTAAAGAAAAAAACATATCTGATTTCAGGGTTTCTGATGTTGTCAGCTCCAGAGCTTTTATTGTGCAGACTTTTGAGCCCAGGTTTTTCCATGTATGCCCCGCATGCAAGAAAAAAGTTGTTTCTGGTGCAGAAGGGTTTATCTGCGTGGCGCACGGAAAGGTTTCTCCTGAAAAAAGAGCCTTGATGAATCTTGTTTTGGATGACGGCACAGAAAACATAATGGCTGTAGCTTTCAGCGATGTCCTGAAGAACATAGGGATTACAGAACTGGAAGATGTTGAAAGGCTTATAAGCCAGAGAAAAGACCTTTTGGGGAAAGAAATGATTTTTTCAGGGAGTGTGAGGAACAACAAATTCTTCAATCATCCGGAGTTTATTGTCGAAGATGCCAAAGAAGTTGAGCTTGATGAGTTGCTGGAGAGGCTGGAGAAAGTTATTTAAACTCTCTTTCTCTCTCTTAAATATGGTTGTAACTAAAGGGGGGGTAAGGATTTTATTTTTTACTTCTTTAGTATTAATCTTATTGATTTCTTTTGTATCTGCTGGGTTCTGGAGCAATTTTTTTGCTAAAATTACTGGAAATCCTGTATCCTCTTCTAATAATACATGTAGTGATGGTGATTTGGGTATAGACATCTATCATACTACAGAAGTATCCAACACTACTATTACTTATCAAGATAAATGTGTGAATGATTCCTCTTTAATAGAGTATTATTGTGATGAATCAAATGTAAAAAGTTCTTATCATTCTTGCCCTGTTGGAAATTCTTGTTTATTTGGGCGTTGTGTAAGCAATCAAATTTGCAGAGATATAGATAGGGGGCTTAATATGTTTGTAAAAGCAACCTGCAGAGATTCGAGTGGAAAACAGTTTAGTGATTCTTGTTCTGATATTATTTATCTTAAGGATTATGCCTGTACTAGTGAAACAGCTGAAGGAAAGTGTGTGGAATATTCAATTTTTTGTTCTAATGGATGTGTGGATGGAGTTTGTTTAGAAACAATAGAGTGTGATGCTGATGGGGATTGCCAACATGCTTATGGCGAAGGATATACTTGCCAAAATGGAGTTTGTTTAGAAACAATAGAGTGTGATGCTGATGGGGATTGCCAACATGC
>CAZFNY010000115.1:0-2581 GCA_964520275.1 Candidatus Woesearchaeota archaeon
AACAGAAAAAGCTTGCCATTAGTCAAAGACTAATGGAAATAGGAAGAATTATAAACGAGCTGCTTTTTAGGGAGATTGTGGCCAAAAAAAGCCAAGATATGTTTGGAGTAGATAAATGGCTGACAAAAAAGAAGATAAATGAACTAAGAGATCACCATGATCGTTTTTGATAGCTATGCGTGGATTGAGTATTTTGCCGGAACTGAAAAGGGGAAGATTGTTAAAGAAATTATAGACAACAGAGAGGAGATATTGACTCCTTCTATTTGCCTGGCAGAAATAAAAAGGAAATATCTGAAAGAAAACAAAGAATATAAATTAAGGATAAAATTTATCATAACAAGAAGCAAGATAATTAAAATAGATTTGGATATTTCTCTTGTTGCAGCGGATATATCCCACAAAAATAAACTTTATATGACAGACGCTATTGTCTATGCCTGCTCAAATTCTGTCAAGTCTGAATTATTGACCGGAGACCAGCACTTTAAGAGTATGGAAAAAGTCAGGTTTCTTTAAGGATAAAAACATATACTCCTGTATAGATTTCTTTAAAAACTAAAATCATTTCTAGAATAAATGAATTTAGTGTTAATATGCCAGCATAATTTATCTCATCCTGAAGCTATAACTAGAGTTTTAGGAAAAGATGATGCTACAGAACTTCTTGAACAAAACAAAATAACTTTAGCAATTAATCCAATACATTATCAATGGAAGTTAACTTATGGGCAATTGGAGCTGCCTGTTAAAAAAGCAATTGGAACATCCCACGAATTCTCTGTTGATGGTCCGCAAAGAGCTAATTATTTAATTGGGGTTTATGACAGCGAAAATATAAACCACATGCAAAAGATAATTGATGGGGTAATAAACAAAGAAAAACAAAGGTGTGTGAATGCAGACATTGATTAATCAAACATGTCTGCTAAAGGATTCTCGAATTCTTCATTGATTTTTTCCAGTCTTTCTTTCCCGCCTTTGTCCAGCTTTTTCATTTCTTCTTCTAATTCCTGCTTCAGTTCAGCAAAAGGGTCTGGATTGTGCTGAAGATAAATGTGTTTCAGCCAGATATAAATCTCCTCAAAATGAGCCTTTTGATCAAGCCAGACTTTCTGCTGGTTTTCCAGATACAAAAGCGGAGAAAAGGAAAAGATTCTTTCATCTTTGTCTGTCCCTATGAATTCTGTAAAAGAAATCTTTTTCATGTCCTTGTCTTGAAGGTTCTTAAAAAGACGGTCATAAATCTCTCTGATCCTGTCTTTTATGCTTATTCTTCTTTTTGGAAGCGAAATTCCCGCTTCACGCAGAGCATTTTTGTTGATTATCTCTTTGTTGATTCTTCTGTTTTCAGTTGTCACTGCCTTATTCAGAGATTCCATCAGCTCTTTAAGTGTGACTTTCCTGAATCTGGGGATAGGGCTTCTCGGAACTAGCTCGGGTATTTCCTCTTCTAGTTCAATCCGTTCAAGGACAGATTTCTTCTTCTCCTGGTTCCCAAAAAGAATATCATCTATGCTTCTTATGTATTTGTCAAGAAGTATCTCTGATTTGATTCTCAATAAAAGAGAGGCTGCCAGCAAAACTTTGCTTGAAACAAAAAAATCAGCTTCTTCAAAAAGGCTGATTTTCTCGAGGTATTTATCTGTAAGGATGACTATATTGATGTCCCAGGGGTCTAACTGCTCTGTATTGATTAAGTCATAGATTATGTCCTGCCAGCCAAGCTCTCTATTGAAAAGCAGGCTCTGAATTTGGTCTTGCTGAACAGTGCCTTTAGCTTCTTTTTGAAAATTTGCCTCTCCCTCTTCCATAAAACATTTAAATACTATGGGTTTTATAAATTATCTGAATAAAGAAATTATCGTTGTAGTGGTTAAGAAATAGGTTGTAGTTAATAAAATAGTAAAAATTTCATTAGATAAGGATAAACCCAGATTACTACTTTATCTGAATTACCCTCTGTCATTTTTTAAGAGTAACAAAAACGAAAGATTTAAATACCAGTGATTATTCTATTTTATATCACCTCTTTTTCCCCAGGATAGAGGTCTTGGGACTCTATTTGATTTCTCGAGACATCTATCCCAGGGTTATATTCAATAATATGAAACCTTAGGGAAATTATTGTTGATTATATTCAACCAACCGTATCTTGAGGAAAAGAACAAAAAGAGGTGGAAAAAGAGATCATACTCAATAAAAAGAGAAAAGTCGTGGATTATAGCATTTTATTTTTTAGTAAATGCCTCCACGCATTATTTATAGAATGCGTTCAAGGAATCGTTTTAGGTTCCGACCACGCATTATATTCATTATTTATCTTCTTTAATTGAGAAGAAATCTCCACATTTTTAATGTGGGGTGAAGTTTCCCCCAGCTAGTTAGTTATTTATTTCTTGATTTGTTTGATTAGGAATGGGCTGGATTCTAGCCCATTGAAAGTTCAACGTAGTTGTAACTTTCTGTCAAGAACCACTGGTCACCGCTCGCAATATCTGAAGTCGCTCGCTATAGACCAGTGGTATGAATAGACTTAGAAAAAATCATTTAACTTTTTCTGAAGTCCAGAATAATATCT
>CAZFNY010000116.1:0-2569 GCA_964520275.1 Candidatus Woesearchaeota archaeon
AAAAGAAGATTATATTAATCTTGATTGCGTTAAGCTTAATGGTGTTGATCTTGTTCATGACCTCAATAAATTTCCTTATCCTTTTGAAAATAATGAATTTATTTATGTAAGAGCAAGACATATTTTAGAACATTTAGAAGATATTCCCAAAGTTTTAAGAGAATTATGGAGAATTACAAAGAATAAGGGTAAAATAGAAATAAGAGTCCCTCATTTTGCGAGTTATAGCGCTTGGACTGATTTAACCCATAAACACCCTTTTGGATGGATGAGTCTTGATTATATGGCTTTAAATAAAGTTAATAAACACAGTGTTGGAAGAAATCTTTCATATGAATATGGTAAAGAAAAATTTAATGTAAGAAGGAAACTTATGTTTGGAAAGGTGCATCGTGTAATTGGAATTAATTTTTTTGCAAATAGGTTCCCACTAATTTATGAAACATTTTTAGCATATCTCTTTCCTCCAAGAGAAATTCATTTTGAATTAGAAGTAGTAAAATAAATGATATAAAAAATTAAGAAAATTCTGGAGCAGCTTTTGATTTTTTAATATTAACCTTTGCATCTAAAAGATAATTTCCAATTATTAAATATTCTATATTCCCTCCAATAACATGGTCTAAAGCATCTTTTGGAGAGCGAATCATGGGAATACCATGTTTATTAAAACTTGTATTTAAAATAAGAGGAATTCTTGTCTTTTAATTGCATAAAGTTTAAATATTCTCTAGCGGATTAAACTAAATGACAAAAAGTATTTTGTTAGGAGCAAACTATTCAATAATTGAACCATTAGGTCTTCTTCATTTATCTACAATTGCTAAACAAGAGGGTTTTGATCCTAAAATAATTTTAATAAAAAATGGTAATTTTGAAGAAATGGAGTCTGAAAGAAAGAGGACTAACCCAAGATATATTGGAATGCAATTATTTACTGGGAATCATACGGATGCATTTAAATATTTTAATACTATAAGAGAATTTGAGACTGAGATAATTATTGGGGGACCCCATGCAACCTATTTCCCAAAAGAATCTTCAAAACATGCAGATTATGTGGTTGTTAGTGAAGGATTTAATTCATTTCGGAGGATATTACAAGGGAGAGTAAAAAGGGGGATTATTGCTTTAGAAAAACAAGAATCTTTTCCACTATCAGATAGAGAATCTTTTTACCGAGACTATAAAGAACATAAACAAAATCCAATAAAAAATATAATCACAAAAACGGGGTGTCCTTATTCTTGCACATATTGTTATAATAGTAGTAAATTATCAAATTTAGAAAAAGAATTAAGCAGAATTTCTTATAAAAAGATGAAAAAAGTCTTAGGAAGGGGAGAAAGATTATTTGTTAATGCACAAAGATCTGTAAACGAGATTTTATCTGAACTAGAATCTATAAAAAAATTCTCTTCAAATACAAAGATGATTTATTTTCAAGATGATGTATTTGGAACAAATTTAACCTGGTTAAGAGAATTTGCAAAAGAATATGATAAATCATTTAAATATCATGCACAGTTACGTTTTGAATATGCAAATCCCAGAAAAGATTCTGGAAAAGAAAGATTAAATTTATTGAAATCTTCTGGGTGTACAGGATTAACTTTTGCTATAGAGGCTGCTAATCCAATTATAAGAACAGAAGTTCTCAATAGGAATATAGATAATAAACTTATGTTTGAATCATTGTCTTATGTAAATGAATTAGGATTTAAAGTAAGAACTGAACAAATGTTAGGATTGCCCCTTGGTGCAACAAAAGAAGAAACAAAAATAAATATAGATGCTGATTTAGAAACTTTAAGATTAAATGTTCAATTAAAAGAAAAAACAGGATTACCAAATTTGGCATGGACATCTATATTTACTCCATATCAAGGAACAAAATTAGCAGAATATTGTATTCAGTATGGATTTTTTAATTCAAATACAGAGTTAATTCCATCTACTTTTTTTGAAAAATCGGTATTAAACTTTCCAAAAAAATGGATAGGACCAGATTTAAATCCTTACAATAAACACCAATGGATGTCAAATAAAGAGCAAGAAAAATATAAGGAAGATTTGGTCTGTTTAAAAGATTATTTTTCCATATTTGCCCAAATTCCAAAAGGCCACGAATTAGCAAGAGATTTCTTAAGTCAGGAAGATAGATCACCTAAAAAATTAGGAGAAATGTTAAAAAAACATCTTTTTGATAGGATTATTTACGAAACAAAATAGATTATTTTTATATAAAAGATATCCCTTGTTTGTTCTAATTCTTTAATAATGTGTCAAGAACCACCCATCATAGATGGGTGGCATAAATAGGTCTATAAAAAATCATTTAACTTTTTCTGAAGCCCAGAATAGTATCTTTGTTTTCTGATATAACTCTTGATAAACTCTTTATCCTTACCTACACTTTCCAGATAATAAGCAGGATTCCACAATCCACTTCCATAAAAGTATTTCTGTTTTATCAGAGGAAACTTTTCAAGAAGTTTCTTGCCAACATAACCTCGAACTAATTTTGCAAATTGAGGCCTGCTGTACAAACCCAAATCAATCATGGCAT
>CAZFNY010000117.1:0-2558 GCA_964520275.1 Candidatus Woesearchaeota archaeon
TTTCATTTTTTCTCCATAGCATTCGCTAAGCGAATGCAAACATTTATTTATTTTAAGAAAGTTCCAACTAAGTTGAAGTTTTGCAGTAGCCGAACATCACGGCTACTTTTTTATTTAGTTTTCTTAGAATTAATATTTTATGATTACTCTAAGCTTGCCGACTTGACAGCTGAAATTCTCTCACGAACTAAAGTAGGGAAGTTTTCTTTCAGCAGGCAAGCTTATAAAAGTCTTTCTAAAAAATCAGTTATTTATTTTTTCACCCATACCTGTAATTCCTCTTTTGGTTCTCGAAATCTTTTTCAACATCTTTGAGAGATGAGATTTCTGAAAGAGGTTTGTCTGGCCTTAGAGATGTGAATCTTGGAAACCGCAATGCGAAGCCAGATTCATAATTTGGAGACCTTTGAATCTCCTGATATGTTACAGAGACAACAATCTTTGGCTTGATTTTGACAGACTTACCTTTTTCTTTTGTTATTAATGGAAAGAGTTTTTTTGTCAGTTCATCAAAAGTTATTCCTTGTTCTGTTTTTTCCTTTCGTTCGTCATCCTTGGCGGACGATTGAAAAGTCGCTGACTTTTCCTTGATTCCTGTTCCGACTTTTCCTATTTCCAGAAACTCGCCTTTTTCTTTTCCTGCGCAAGAAAGAATAAAAGAAGACATCCAGCCGCTTCTTTTTCCTGCACCGTATTCTGCTCCAGTTATCACTAAATCAAGGTCGCGTTCTTCTGGCTTGATTTTTAACATATGGCCTACTCTTCTTCCTGGCTTGTATTCTGCCTTGAGATTTTTCATCATGACTCCTTCCTGATGGTCTTTCAAAGCCTTTTTATAGAATTCTTCTGCTTTTTTTTCATCTTTAGTTATTATCTGTTTTGCGTAAATCAATTTGTAAGGATGATTAGTTATTATTTTCTTTACCAGAGCTGTTCTTTTTTCAAACGGCTCATTGAGAATGGATTTTCCATTGTAATAAAGAATGTCAAAAACATTCACTTCAACAGGAAGCTCGTTTTTCAGCTTTTCAATATCATATTTTCTTCTTATTCTCTGGCTGATAAATTGGAAAGGCTGATATTCTTTTGTTTTTTTGTCAAAACCTACAGCCTCTGAATCAAGAATAAAAGATTCTCCTTTTACATAATCTAGAATGTAATTAACAACTTCTGGGAATTGTTTTGTGACATTTTCAAGTCTCCTAGTAAATAAAATAACCTGTTTTCCTTTTTTGTGGATTATTAACCTGAAGCCATCATATTTGTATTCTACTGCACAAGGTGTTCCTAAAGCCTCAAATCCTTCTTTTATGTTTTTTACTTTTTGTGCTAACATTGCCTTGATTGGTTTTCCGACTTCTAGAGACACTTCTTCTAATTCTTTGTATTTTCCTTTTTTCGCAATCATAAAAACCTCTGCTATGTCATTGGACTGATCTATAGACCTCTGGATTTTTTCTGAGGCTTCTTTTTTATCACTGAAAAAAGCAACAGCCATCGAATCCCGTATTGTGGCTTCTTGGAGGCCAATCCTCAAATCCCCAATTAAGGTTCTTATAAGAAAAAGAGCTTCAGTTGGTTCTGCAGAAGTAAGCAGTTCTGTTATCAATGAAATTTTTTTTCCAATAGTTCCCTTTCCTTCAAGTTCTGGAAGTTTTCTGAGATTTTCAAGGACTTTTTCTGTTGTCAGGATATGAGAAGTCAGAGTGGATTGTTTTCTTTTTTGCGTGAGTTTTTTGGCCACTTCTCCAAGATCTCCGATTGTTTTCCATTCTTTTGTGACTATCACAGGATTGATTCCTGTTGCTTTGGAGATTGCTTTTATTGCTAATTGGTTGCTAATGCCGATTTTTCTTTCGTCATACTCTGGATATATCTCCCCTTGCAGTAAGTAGAGAACCTCTTTATCTGATTCTGATAGTTGCATCAAGAATTTTGACAGGATATCTATTTTTTCAAGACGTTTTGTAGTAGACGAAAGCTTTTCATACACCTCTGCTAATTTTTTGTATCTCACGTTATTTTGATTTATTCTTTAATTTAATTAAATCATATACTGCTGTCAATGTAAAGATTATCTGCAATATTATAAAAATTATATCTTTTATATAAATACTATAAATTAATAAGAATATCCCCCCTAGAGAATAATAAGTATCTTGTATTTTTCTTTTTTTATTTATTATTCCAACAGCAATCAATAATATTCCCAAAGCTCCAATTATCTTAAAAATATTTAAATCCATTTTTTACCTCAATTATTAAAGATATAAGAAAAAGAAGTTTTTAAGTTTGTTTATCCCTTTGCCTCAAGAAACAGCTCTTCAATTTTCTGCCAGTTTATGACATTGAAGAAAGCTTCAATGTATTCCAGCCTTCTATTCTGGTATTTTAAGTAGTAAGCATGCTCCCAGACATCTATTGTTATTAATAGTATTTTGCCCTGGCTGATAGGTGAATCTTGGTCTTTTGTTTGAAGGATCTCTAATTGCTTGTTTTTTGGATTGTGAACTACCCCCAGACTAAAGTCAGGGGCGTCTATTTTTAACTCAATCTTT
>CAZFNY010000118.1:0-2503 GCA_964520275.1 Candidatus Woesearchaeota archaeon
GATTCCTCCCAAAACTTAAAAGTTTGGGTATCCTCGCCGTGGATGTAATGAAAAAAACAAATATCTTATTTGTGTGCAAACATAATGTATTCAGAAGCCAAGTAGCTGAAGCTTATTTTAAGAAGATTAATAAAAATAAAAATTTTGATGCAAAAAGCGCGGGGCTGATTAAATGGTATCCTGTTATGCCTAATACAAAAAAGGTTTGCAAAAGACTGGGCATAGAATTAAAGGGAAGATCAAAACCAATAGATGCAAAAACCATCCAAGAAACAGATTATGTAATAATTGTTGCAGACAATGTTCCCAAATCAATTTTTAATCAGAATTATATAAAAAAGGTAATTGTTTGGAAAATTAAAGATACAAGTTCAAGAAATGATAAAGACATAGAAAGGGCAGTTAAGCAAATTATTAAAAAGGTTGATTCTTTAGTAAAAACATTGGAGAAAAGATGAAACGCAAAAAAATAGAACTAAGGCCATTTAAGTTTGGGGATTATATAAGATTCCTTAAAGTAAGGATAAGCCCAAGAACAAGAAAAGAATTTGCTAGAAGCGTATTGGGTTATTTTATAGTTGCACTAAAAGATGCATCTTCAAAAATAAAAGCTTACAAGTTTTCTATATACTTCAATGACAGGCTTGCTGGATTTGCCGGAATTTTTAATGATAAAGGATTTGATGAACTCGCAGTTTTCGTGCTCCCAAATTACAGAGGGAAAGGGATTGCAACGTCTACAATAAAAGAGATCATAGATTACAGCTTCAAAGATTTGAGATATAAAAAAATCAGCGCTGTAACTGACGAGCTAAGATTAAATCTTGAAAAAATTCTTAAAAAATACAATTTCAAACTTGTGAAAAAATTGAAAAAAGACAAAAAAGAAATCAAAATCTGGGAGAAAAAAAGATGACAACCGAATTAGTTAGACAAAAGGCAGAGCCTTTAGCTAACTCGTCCAAGCTTGGTCAAGTTAAAGGCTTTCGCGATTTCACAGGCGAAGAAGCTCAGAAACGCGAGGAAATACGAAAAATCTTAGTGAAAACTTTTGAGAAATTTGGATTTGAACCAGCTGAAACTCCAATAATAGAGTATGAAGATTTTGTGGAAGGAGAAAATCCAAATGATGAAGCAATATCTGATATTTTCAAGCTAAAAGACAAAGGAGACAGAAAACTTGCTCTAAGATATGAATTCACTTTTCAGCTTAAAAGGGTTGCTAGCAACAAAAAACTCCCATACAAAAGATATCAGATAGGTCCTGTATTCAGAGACGAGCCTATGTCTAGCACCAGATTCAGGCAATTCACGCAATGTGATGTTGATACAATAGGCTCAACAATCAAGGAAGAAGCAGAAATTTTAGCTCTGACAGATAGTGTCTTGCGTGAATTGAGTATAGAGCCAATAATCTTGATTAATAACAGAAAACTCTTGAATGATATTCTTGATGACAATAACATTCAGGAAAAAAATAAAGAGCAGGTTTTAAGAGAAATCGACAAGTATGACAAATCCCTTGAAAAAGAAATTCAAAATAATCTGAAAAAGTTAGGGGCAGAAAAATTTCTTGATTCTTTAAAAAAGGGAGAAAAATATTTCAATCAATTTGAATCTTATAAAGAAATTATTGGATTAATTGAATACTGCAAATCTTATGGATTAAAAATAAATTTCTCTCCAACAATAGTGCGAGGCCTGTCTTATTACAATGGAAGTGTTTTTGAAGTCAAGACAAAAGGCATAGCAGAAACCCTGGTCGGCGGAGGCTCTTATGTTATTAATGGAATCCAGTCAACTGGTCTTTCTTTTGGATTAGAAAGAATATCTCTACTTTCCAAATTAAAAGAAGAAAAAGAAAAATATCTGATTGTCTCCTTAGAGCAAGACCGCGAAGCAATAAAACTGGCACAAAAAATAAGGAAAGAAGAAAAGAATGTCTCAATTTATTACGGCAAACCCTCAAAAGCATTAGAGTACGCCAACTCCTGCAAGTATAATAAAGTTGTTTTTGTTGGTGAAAAAGAAATAAAATCAAAGAAATTCAAAGTCAAGGACATGAAATCAGGGAAGGAGACAGAGTTGAGAGTTTAAAGAGAGAATACATATTTATCAAGCTAGCCAATAGTATATTCTTCTATTTTGTCCATTTTTCCAGCATATTCTTCAGGAATAACAAACTTGCCTTCAACTATTTCTCTAATTAGTTGTGGAAACCCGTGAAGAACAATTGTCCTATCTAAACTTCGGTCATTATAAGCAACCCTAATTGAAGGGATGATTTCAGGGCCCATCTGGACTAATTTCTTAAATTGTGGACACTTTGTAACTTTGTTCGGATTAGAAGAAATTTGAACCCTAAGGGTATTGCAATATTTATTCCATCCTTCCAATTGTGTTTTAAATCTTTTTTCTAAAGTCATAACAATTAAGACAAAATCAAAGATTTGTGAACTACCCACAGACTAAAGTCAGGGGCGTCTATTTTTAACTCAATCTT
>CAZFNY010000119.1:0-2497 GCA_964520275.1 Candidatus Woesearchaeota archaeon
TAAGTGATTTTTAGTATTTAGAAGCCCCACAGCTTGCTGTGATTGGGAGCTTCACATCCAAATAGTTTAGAATTTCTTTTAACCAAAAAAAAAGCATTGCGCTTAGAATTAGATAAATATGGCCCAGGCAAAATAGCTTTAGATAAACTTAATATCAAAGATAGAGAATCAAGAGGAAATATGGATCGTTTAGTAGGTTTACTCACATTATCAGAAAGAGAGAGTATTAAGTTTTGATTAAAGAAAAAAATCACAATAATCCTTAAAAAGTTTGAACAATTAATCATTTTATGAGGTTAGAAGCAGATATAAAAAGAGCTGAGAAAATCACAAAGATAATCCATTCAAAACAAGTTGAAATCGAACTAGATAAAAGATACAAGGAGTGTGATTCTAATCCAAATAATCATGTCGGACCAGTTATAGATAATCTTTGCATATATTGTTACAGGCATAAGACTTATGATGTTGATGGGCATCTCAAAGAACAACTTGAAACTATGCGAAGAGAACGTGCAAAATTATCTGAATTAGACCAACCTAATGATGCTCCTTATTGGATAAGTAAAAGTAGAGAAAATATTGACGCTCAAAAATCCTCAGATAGATTCAAAGGGTTAATCATGATAGCAAAAGAAATTTATCCTGATAAGTTTAAGCATTAATTAGTAATACTTTCTTTAGTGTTTCTTCTAGCATATATAGTTCTCGCAGATTCATAAAATGCAGAAGCAATATTTGCTCCAAGGAAAGTTACTAAAGGTTCATAATTAATCCCAGTAATTTCTAAAGGTCCATGATTAATTCCATTTGTTGCAGTATTTAAACTTAAAATACCTCCGATAGTCAAACTGGTTAGAGTCCCTACAAGTCCCCTCACACTCATTCTTATATCTTCGAAAAATTTTGCACCCCCATCTTCTCTTCTTTCTATAAGAATTGTTCCCTCCTGTCGTTTTCTTAGATATGTGGGAAATCTAAGTGGAGTAACAAAACCCCCGTAAAATGCTGCTATTGTGTCTGATAAAAAATTTTGTTCAGGTATATGTAATTTCTTGCAAATTCTTTCTTCTACAGATAGATATTTCCTAGCCATCTTTTTTTCAGATTCTTACTATTTATCAATCTTTCGGTTTTTTAAAAAACTATCCCATTTCTTCTTCAATCTCAATCAATCTTTTTATTTTAACCTCGCGTCCAGGCCCAGAAATCCCACACTTTAAAAAATCTGCTTGAAACCCAAAAGCCAAATCTGCAAGAATAGTTTCTTCTGTATCCCCGCTCCTGTGTGAGAAAACAATTTTGATTTTGTGTTTTTTTGCCAGTTCGCACACTCGCTTCACTTCCAACAAAGAGCCTGTCTGGTTTGGCTTTACAATTATTGCATTAATGCTTTGCATCTCTATTGCCTTTTCAAACCTTTTAGGGTTTGTTACAGTGAGGTCGTCTCCTACAATGAGTCTGTTTGGAAATTTCTTAAGAAGCTTGGAAAAACTTTCAAAATTTTCTTCATCAAAAGGATCTTCAATATAAAAAATCCTGAAATTTTTCATCAGATTTTTAAGATAGCCCAATTGCTCTTCTTTGGTCCTATCCAGCCTTGGATTTTCATAATGATACTTTTTCCTTTTATAGAAAGAGGAAGCTGCCACATCTACTCCAAGTTGGATGTTATGCTTGTTCAATATCTCCAAAACTTCTTTCTCATTCAAAGAAGTCATCCAAGCATTCTCATCATTCTTTTTGGATTTGAATTTTTCATCAACCTCTCTTAAATCCTGCTCAACCAGCTTTTGTACCTTTTTATTCAACTTAAATGCCTCTCTGACCGAGCGTGTTTCAGGAATCAGCAGAAACTCCTGAAAATCTGGCTTTTTTTCTGCCTGCGAATGTTTTCCTCCTCCAATACAATTCCCGACAAGCCTTGGAAATCGCTTAGAGCCTGAATTAATTATCTGCCAAACCTCTTTTTTCTGTTCTTTGGCAATTGCCTTTAAAACAGCAGATTCAAGGGCAAAAAGCGTGTTGGCTCCAATATGCCTGTCAACAATATCCTCAATCCTCCTTAAATCCTCAAACTTTTCTATTTCTTCTTCTGAAAAATAATCGCTGAATTTCTTAAGTGTCTTGATATCTTCATCGAGGCTCTTCTTGTAAGTTTTCGCCTCAAACTTTCCTGTGGATTTTCCAGTAGGAGAACTCGCTGAAAAACTTCCAACATTTGTATTGATTGATACAAGAATAGTTTTTTCTTTTCTGGAATCTAACATGGATTTGGCATCAACACTCTTTATCTTCATAAAAATCAAATGCTAAAGCAGTTTATAATATTTTTTATAGTGAAGAATCAGATGTAGTTATCTGTTTATCATTCAAATTTTGTATATTTCTTATTCTTATTTTTTGTATTTCACTCAGATAGTGATCAAATTGTTTTTGGGCAATTTTAATTGAAAAGAAATCCCCACAGCTTGCTGTGGCTGGGTAAAAGCTATAT
>CAZFNY010000120.1:0-2495 GCA_964520275.1 Candidatus Woesearchaeota archaeon
TTTTTGATGTTTTAATTTTGCTTCCTTCACCCAATTATCAATTTTTTCTTGGTCTCCTTTAGATAGGGTTGGAATTTTAATAGTTTTTAGAGAGGGATGATTTATTCCTCTTGAGACAGTTCCAGTCATCTTAGAATAAATTTGCATAATTCCTATTTTAGAATTAAGCAAGGTATAAAAATATTCGGGGCTTATTTCTGCATCTTCTTTCAATCTTACTTTTATTACCTCTGTTCCAATAATAACATTTTTACAATCAGAACTGACTACACTTGTTACCCCAACTGTTCCCTTTCTTGTTATTAGAATATCCCCCTCTTTTAATTTTATCTTATCATCAATATCTTCCAAAGGATAATTAACTTTTTTTGGAGTTAGCATATTTACTTGGCATCTTTTAATATCTGTGCCTCTTAAATAAGGTGTTCCTTCTTCTCTATAAGCTCTTAAATCCATTCCATTTGTTATAAGTTTGGCAACTTTATCAATAGTTAGTGGATATTTCTTAGTTATTTGTAGAACTTTATAAAAAGGAACTAACAATCTCTCTTCTAATTCGTTTGAATATATTTTAAAAGATAACATTTTCGTTTTTTTTGAAATCTTTAAATTCTTTTATAACTTCTGGAAAATCGTCTTCTGGTTCTCCATCAGATTTGAAAATGGCTTTTCCTCTTCTATCGTGTCCGCATTTTTTGGCAATTGCCATAAAAATAGGATAATTACTTTTATTTTCTTCTGTCTTCTGTAAAATTAAAATACTTGTTTTTGTTGATGTGCTTGGTTGAAATGTCTCAACAGGGCAATCAATAATACCTAATATTTTACAATTCTCTCTTATAAATTGTCTAATATATCCATCACTAATATTGCCTAAAAGACCCTCAGGCAAAACAATAGCCATCCTTCCACCATCTTCTAATAATTGAAGGCATCTTTCTATAAACAAAATTTGTGGTGGTTGCATATCCCATAATTTATTTGTTTTTTCCCACCTTTTTTCTTTCTCATTAAATTTCCATTTATGACCTAAATCATATTGGCTTAAAATTCCTTCACCTTTAATTGGGATTTTGGCACCAAAAGGAGGATTTGTAACCAAAACTCTAAAATTATCTGGTTTGATAGAACTACTTACTTTTTGGTTCCATTCATTAAATGGTTTTAGAGTATTTTCGCAAAATACTCCACCTCTACCATCTCCAACAATAGCCATGTATGATTTTGTAACTTTTGCTAAAAAACTATCTTTATCAATCCCCCTAAAAAATCTTGAAGCACAATCTCTTTTTTTGTTTTCTAAAATTGCTTGAGACCATCCTTTCTTTTTTCCTTCAATATCTAATTTTTTCCAGATATGTTCAAGAGCAACAATCAAGAAACCACCAGAGCCACAAGCAGGGTCTATTATCATTTCATTTGGTTCTGGGTTTATCATCTCTATCGCCATTTTTACAATATTTCGTGGAGTGAAAAACTGCCCCTCTCCACCTCTTAATGCGGGTCCGATAAAGACTTCAAAAGCATCTCCTACTGCATCTCTATCCGCTTCAACTATACAAAAATTCTGTAATTCACCAACAATATATTTAATTGCATCAGCAGGTAATTTTATTTTATCAGTTTCATCAAATACATCATTATATTCTTCTTTAACATTATTATCAAATAATTCTAAAATTCTTTTTTTTACATCACTCTCTTTTTCATTTATACCAACCCTAAAAGTAACTTCATCTTCTAAATCGGTATTTATCTCATCATAAATTTTACAGAAAAGCAAGTTTATTATTTGTTCTGCTATTGCTTCATCTCTTGTTATTCCTGTAATATTTCCTGCAAGATGATTTCTCATATCATTAAAGATTGCTTTAAGATTTTTTGCTGGTTGTAACTCTTTTCTTTTATATCTTCCTATATCTTCAATTCGCTGACCCTTTTTTGGTATGGTTGGAATTTCAATATATTGAATATTATTTTGGTCATCAATTGTTTTTAATAAATAAAGATGTTCTTTACCATTAAACCAAACTCCAACTTTAGCTGGAGATAAGTTCATATAAATCTTTAATTGTTTTAATCCGTCTTGCCTTCTTTTTTGTTTACACTCAACAATCATAAACAAATCATCATAATTTTTTTTATCGTTATTAAATACAGTTATATCAATAGGATAACCTTTACTTTCATCTTCTTCTGATGGTCTTCTCCTAACTCTTATTTGTGGTCTTGTTTGTATTTGTCCTTTTAAATAATTAAAATCCTCTACCAATCTTTTAGAAAAAACTTGAACAGCATCAATTTCTTCTGGAGTTGCTTTAATAACTTCGCCAGAAACAAAATCCTTAATATACCCCTCTTTTAATTCACCATCAGATTTCATGGCAAAACGAGGATATATATATATATAAAACTGTGCATAAACTCCGAAGTAGCAAAAATTCCGAAAAATTAGATTTTCTGAAAATTAATCAAAACCACTATTTTCAGCACCC
>CAZFNY010000121.1:0-2444 GCA_964520275.1 Candidatus Woesearchaeota archaeon
TTCTCTCACGAACTAAAGTAGGGAAGTTTTCTTTCAGCTGGCAAGCTTATAAAAAAAGAGGACATTATTCGGTTACATCCCACAACAATTGAATTGTGTTTGCTTGAAAGTTATTTTAAAGGAAAATCCTTAAGATTTTTAGAAAAAAAAGAATTTAGAAATTTATCCCCTCTAATTCACCAAGGGTAAGCCCAGGCTTTTAAGGATATAAGAAAAGGTATTAAGTCTTACTCAATTAAAAATCTCCATAGAAAAGACAGAATTTTAGAAAATTATCTCTCTTCTCTTTCTTAAGAATTTTTCTCTGTTAATTCTAGCAATTCTTTAGTTGAGCATATCTTAATAATCTTTTGCTCTTTTAACCTTTTATCATTACTCCATATAGGGCAATTTAACCTTAAAGCCAAGGCTAAATACTCTGTATCATTTGAATCAGGAGAAATTTCTTCAGCCCTATTGATGAAGGCTTCAAACTCTTCTTTTGAGATAAAATTGATAATTTCTTTGAATACTTCTAAAATTTCATCAAGCTCTTGTTCACTTCTTTTTGTTTTGGATAAAATTTCTTGTTTGTGTTTTTCAAATTCTTCTAATATAAATTCAGGAGCATAGAGATTTAGTGGCAAATCTAATAATAACTCCGTAATTATGTTCTGTTTTATTAAAGCAGAAAATAAAACATTTGCGTCAACAACAAATTTCATTTTTTCCTGAGAGTTTTATATCTATTGTGGGCAGCCTTATTAACATTCCTCCCAAGTTTTAATGCATCTTCTTCTGTCATGGTGCTCTCTTTAGCAAATTCTTTAAACTTCTTCAGCATAGTAATCCTTTGTTTTATTGCACCTCGCGCTATGGCACTCCAGTTCATTTCTGGAGATTTTTCCATTTCTTTTTTAAGTTCATCTGGAACTGATAATGTTATATTGACCATTTTTTATAAAAATTAAATTTATTTGTATTATGTGTAATATGTGTAATTATTTAAATCTTTCTATTGACATTTTTATTCATTCCAGTAAAGAAATAATCAATATAAAAACTTACTTCTGCAACGCCTGTCTAAGCGGCCTCTTTGGCGCTTTAATCTTTCCCCCAACTTGGTGTTTCATCTGCTTGGATGCAGCTTTTTCAAGTCCTTTTCCAGATTCTATACCTGCTGCTTTTTTCTCTTCTTCAACTTCCTTCTTCTCGCCTTCTTCTTTCTTTTCTTCTTCTGTTTTTTCTGGCTCTTTCTTCTCAGCCTTTTTCTTTTTCCCGACTTCTGCAGCTGCTTTTTCAATTCTTTCTGCTCTGATTTTCTTGAATTTCAATTTGTCAGGATAATCCACTAATCCAGCTCTTACAATCCCTTCTGAATCTTTTGAGGCTTTTACTTTAATCTTATGTGGGGGATTTTTTATTCCTCTTTGCCACATAAACTCATTGAGGTATGTATCTAATTTGACTTTGTTAATATCTCTGTCAACAACCTTCATGTGCTTTGCCAGAAATTCTTTTATTGTTTTTATGGCTTTTTCTGTCTTTCTGTAACTTGCCACACTCCTGCATTTTTCTCTAATCGGAATTGTATATTCCCGTTCGAGTGTTGTTGTTGGTTCTGTTTTCTTGGCCATCTTATCCGAAATGAGATCTCCTTATCTTTCTTGGTTTAATCTTCAATTTTGTTCTTCTCCAAGACCTTTTGTATTTTGTGATGGCAGAAGGATGAATCCTCTTTCCCATGCCAAATTTCTTGAATATGACCCAGACCGGAGCCCACTTGGTCTGCCTCGCTTTTTTTGCCAGAATTGACTTCTTTTGAATATCTTTAATTCCCATTGAAAATTCCCTCCAGGAACATTTTTAATCTGAAAAATTTATTTTTCATTGCTATCTTACGCCCTCCAAAAAAGATTTTCCTTTTTCAGTCAACTGTCTTCCTGGTCTTTTTCCTCTCACTCCTCTGATTGTCTGCGCAATTTCGGTAAATCCAGCTTTGTCAGACTGCTGTAAAATAGTTCTGATTATTTTTCCTCCAGCCTTTCTAAATTCCTCTGGTTTGAATCCACGGCTTTTTTTGCTCCCGTATTTTGTCCTGAGCTTGCTCACTCCGATAATTTTCCTTTTGTAAATTTGCCTCAAAATGCTTGCAGTTCTTTTATACCAGAAATCAGGCTCGTCTATTGGCCTTGCCTTTGCTGTCCCAGATTTTACAAATTCAACCCATTCTGGCGCTTTAAATTCAGGTATTTTTTTCAAAGCCTCTGCTAATTTTTTGTTGTATTCCTGAGCATCTAATTCATAAACTGGATTTTCCATATTTTGACCACTCTAATTACAGAGTTAGACCCATAAGGTTTAGTCTGAAAATAAAGAACTTTGAGGGTTTATAAATTTATGTTTAAACTGAGCTGTAAAGTTAGCGACACCTCTTTTGGGTGCAAAAAATCAATCGGGCACCG
>CAZFNY010000122.1:0-2411 GCA_964520275.1 Candidatus Woesearchaeota archaeon
TTAGAAATTGCAAAATCGGTTGGATTGCTGGAAGAAACGAGAAGAGTGGTTCTAAAATTCTAATACCTGCTCAATTGGTTTACGTGGACTTTAAATTTGATGATGAGCCAGTAATAAGACCAAGAGTTAGCACTGGTGCAGCAACACATGAATCTTTTGAAGAAGCTTTTTATTTAGGGACTATGGAAAATGTTGAGCGAGATTCTTATATGATTTCTTATCTCTCTAGAAATAGATTGCCTAGGATAAAACTAGAAAGAAGATTTTTGGATATTGAGAACTACTTTAAAAGATACTTATTAGATTTGTACGTTTTTGAAACGACAACTGATTTAGGAATTCCAAGTTTTATATGTTTAAATTTGGATAGAACTGGAGTAGGCCCTGCAGTTTCAGTTGGTTTAAAGGCATCATTAGATCCAAAAGAAGCAATACGTGGAGCAATATTAGAATCACAACAGGTTAGACAATGGATTAGAAATTTATGGATACAAAAAGGAGAGCCTAAAATATCTTCTCCAGAGGAAATTAAAGAGATTGAAGATAAGGGATTTTATTGGTATGATTTACAAAGAATAGATGATTTAAGTTATTTACTTGAATCCAATGATGTTAAAAAAGTGGATGATATTGAAGTACCCATCGCTGATAAAAATGATTTAGTAGATTATTTATCCTCGAAAAGAGTAGACAGTTATTCTGTAGATTTAACAGCCCAAAGTTTTAGGGAAGCTGGTTTTATTGTAGTAAAAGCAATACAGCCACAACTGCATCCCTTATTTTTAGATGAAGCATATCCTTGTCTTTATAGTAAGAGATTGGAAAGGCAATTAAATGGAAGAGAATTAAACAAGATTCCACATCCTTTTATGTAAGATGATAGAAGAAATTAAAGATTTTTACGAGAGAACTAAATTCAAAGTTGGTGAAATTATAAGGTGGGTTGATGATTTTAAACCTCCTCTTAATTGGATTAAAATATTCTTTAAGACATACCCTAGAATGAGAAAAACAGAATTAAACAGACCAAACATGGATGGAGAATTTTATAGACTTTTAGAGCAGAGAAAATCCATTAGAGATTTTGAAAATTCTCCTGTTTCTTTTGATTCTTTAAATAGAATTGTTTTTTATTCAGTAGGAATAAAAAATCCCAATGATCTTTTAGAGCATACAAGAAGATATTATCCTTCCGCTGGTGCGAGATATCCTATAGAGACTTATCTTATAAATAATAATGTAGAAGGATTGGAAAGGGGCCTCTATCATTATAATGTCAAGCAAAATCTTCTTGAGCAATTATTAGAAAAAGACTTAACTATAGAGTCTACTGAAATTTTTGGCGAAGCTAATAAAGGAAACCCTAATTTTATAGTTCTTACTGGAGTTATGAGTAGAACAGAAGTTAAATATGGAATAAATGCTTATAGGTTTGCTTTATTAGAAGCAGGGCATATAGGACAAAATATCTCTTTGTTGGCAGAAAGAGAAAAACTTGGATGTTGTGCGTTAGGGGGCTTTGATAATGAAAAACTTTCTAAACTTCTTGATGTTTCAGAAGAAGATGAGATACCCCTCTATATCTTTTCTTTAGGTAACCCATCAACATAATTTTTAAATTCTTGGATTATTGTGTCTTCTCCTTTTTCATTTACAATTTTCCATGATCTTTTATAAGCTGGATAAAATGAACTCATTTTAATTTCTTCATTTAATCTTTCTTTTTCAAAAAATTTAAGGAAAATCTTTTTATGAATTGCATGAACTAGTAAGTGTATCACCGTGTCAAATTCTTCATTCTTATATTTTTTTAAAACAAAACCAAAATAATCTCCCATTTCTTTTTCATTTTGAATGAATAAATTATGGATTAATTCATGAATCATCATATCAATAAATCTTTCTTTTGTAAGAGTGAAAATATTATCTCCAACTTCTTTATCTTTAAATTGAATTGGGATTGTAAGCGGATCTGAGATGGGCATAAAAGAGCTAATCTTTATTACATAAACAGGAATTTCTTGTTTTTTCCATTTCAATCCAATTATTTCTTCAATGTAATCAAATACTCTCTGTTCTATTTTCCTCCAAGCTGGTTGAACTTTATTTATGAAAGAATTAATAAATTTCTCATATTCTTCATAATTAAATTCTTCATAGGTTTGTGGATTATGGATTGATTGTTCATAAATAAAAGACCATGTGAAATTAACTTTTACCATGTTATAGAATAAAAAATGTTATTTAAATAATATTCTATATCCAAAACTAATCAACATACCATAAAGATTTTAATTTGGGGTTATGCTTCTTGTCCTTCTTATTCTCAAATTTGACATATTTTGCTAACGGAGGTTGTCCATTGCAAACACTCATACATAAATTATCTATCTCTTTTGGATTATCTATAA
>CAZFNY010000123.1:0-2391 GCA_964520275.1 Candidatus Woesearchaeota archaeon
TTACAATTTTTCTGCTCATAAATAAAAGAATAACATAACGAGTAAATCAAGTAAAGTAAGCAAATCAAGAAAATCAAGCTAGCCTCGTGCAAGCTTGTCCAATGGCGAAGCTTTGCGGGACGAAGCGAGTTTACGAGGGCTCGCTTGATTTACTTTATATTGTGCTTTCTGGATCAATTTGGATAGTGAAAGAAGGTGATAAGGAAGAGAGCTTGGCGAGAAGCTTCTCGTCTACCATTAAATTATCCCTGAATGCCCATTTATTTTTCTGTATTCTGATGACAATCTGTATTATTAGATTTTGTTTCATTTTAGATACAAAACCGAAAAATATACTTGGATTATATTCTTTAAATATTTCAAGCATGTTGTTTTTTTCTTTCTCAACATTTTCTTTAGATCCTTGGTAAGTTATTTTAATTATAGTCGAGAATGGGGGATAAAAAAATCTTTCTCGGTCTTCAATTTCTTGGCGATAAAATTGAGCGAGATTATTCCCATACCATTCTTTGAGTATAAACTCATCAGGATTTTTTGTCTGAATAAGAATTTTATCCTGTGCAAGTTCCTCTAGGTTGATTAATATTTTTATTATCTTTTCATTTATGCGGAAGCTTGGAATGCTATAAAGAGAATCAAAAGAGACTAATGAAACGAAATCGACTTTTGATTTAAGATAATAAAAGGCCATTTCCGTGCCAATGAGAATTGATCCCGGTGTGGAATAAAATTTATCAATTATATTTTCTGCCTGTTTATGGCTTTTGACCGACTCTTTGTCTAATTTAAATATTATTGCTTTGTCAAATCCTTCTTTTAACTCATCTTTTATAGTTTCAATCCCAATACCAAGCGGTACCAAGTTCCATCCGCCACAAACACTGCACTTTACGTCAGCTTTCTTTTTATTCTTACATTTGTTACAAATAAAAATTCTCTCGTCGGAAGCGGTTTTATATAAAGTAAATGGAGCGTTACAGTGATCACATGAAAGAATTGTGTGGCAGTCATTGCAGATAGTGAGACTAGCAAGACCTTTTCGCAAACTGAAAATAAACAAGTGCTTTTTATTTTCAATGTTTGACTTAATTAACTCTTTTAATTCATTACTCAAAACAAAAAATTTCTTCTTTTGCCCATCGATCACGTTTGGGGCGACTCTGAGCCCTTGTCGAACGGGTCGCCACTGGCTTTTTAGATTTACAATTTCCTTGGAAACTTCATTATCAATGTGGAATGAAATTGGAACTAGCTCATTTAATTCTTTATTTTGAACTCGATAAATTGTCTCAATACGAAGCATTGTATCAGCAAAAATTATTTTATTGTCAGACTGAGTGGCAAGAATTTCGGCAAAAATTCTCATATCTACAAAAGGTCGCGATAAGGTTCGATAGGCTTCTGAACTTTCTTTTTCAATGATAATTGTGTCAATTGATCGAATGAGTGTTGTAAGATACAAGTGAATCGGAGTTCCAATTATTAGTATTGGATGATCGGTATTAAAAATATCATTTAACTTTTTAGTAAATTTTTTTTTTGGCAAGTCGGTTTCGATAATGTGGACAAATTCACTAATGCCTTTTTCAAGCACTTTTGAAAAGTATTCCAGATCATAGATAATTGGCACGCATAAGAAGACAGACTTTTTTCTCGCAAAGTTTTGCCTGATAATTTTTTTGTAGAAATCTAAACGATTTTCAAGGCTGGTTTGTAGAACAAGTTTTTCAAGCTTAAGATTTGAAGTTTCTACTGGTTCTGGTTTAGGAAGGTTGATGTTGTCAAGGACTTCCCATAGGATTTGCGGTAAAACGGAATAAATAAGAGCACCGCTTGTGGTGGCAAAATAATCTTTAGCTTTTGAAATTGCTTGCCAGAAAGGAGCCGGCAGAAAAGATGTGCCCTTTATGCTCTCGAGCCGTTTTAATTTAAAATTTGACACTTTGATTACTCCTTTTCTTTGAGAGATGTTTTCTGTGTTTACAACAATTCCATCAATGATTTTTTTCCGTAATGGAATAGAAACAATTGTTCCAACCGGAATATTCTTTATAGTGAAATAGTCCAAATTTTCTTTTGGTATCCCGCGGGCAAGCGGAATAACAGTGACGATGTTCATCCCGTTAGAAGCAGGTCGCGGTCTTTGTTAAAAAAACTGTTCCTGCTAACTTAAATTTAAAAATAATAATTTATCTAAAATACCATTAAAAACTGCGATCACGGCTTCTAACGGGATTCATACAATACATCTTAGCTTAACAACAAACAACTAACAACCGATCTTTCGATTTCGCTTAAGATAAAACTAGAGTGTTCTGAATATTTTCAATCACAATGGACTTTTGATATTTTTAATGGCTGGGTTCGTTACATGAGTATAAATTTGCGTAG
>CAZFNY010000124.1:0-2388 GCA_964520275.1 Candidatus Woesearchaeota archaeon
AGGGTTAGCACCTTGGACTATTGTCGGCAACCCATACACCCTATAAATAGTATTAAACAACCCATATTCAATACTCATATTGCTCACATTACTTTGATTCATTGTGAAATTTGAGACTCCCATTGTCACATTGTTTATTATCGCATTGTAGACATCAATCCTTGAGATGTTTATGTCTTCTCCACCTTGTGAGTAAAGAATTGGCTTTCCTGTTGTCTTTAATCTAAAAGCCAATTCTTCTGGTGAAAGTGTTTCATTTTCCAAAATTAGTGAAGCAGAAGCAGAAACCATAGGTGCAGAAGCAGAAGTTCCTGAAACACTTTCTGCTGCTCCCCCAATTCCTTTAACATTAATAGAAACTCCAGGAGCAAAAACATCTGTGACTAGATTCACATTTGAAAAGCCAGCAATATTATCACTTTTATCAGTAGCAGATGCTCTTAAAACTTTAGAACCACAACTTGGACAAGCCATATTAATAGAATTGTCATTTCCTGTTGCAGCAACAACAAAAATACTTTGAGAGGCAGCAGAATTTGCCAATTCTGCAACAAAATTTGCATCACAAAATCCGTCATAACTTCTCGAACCAATGCTAAAACTGATTATATCTACATTCTGGTCAATACACCATTGCAAACCTTGTAAAACATCACTTTCATAACCTATTCCGTTTGCATCAATTACTTTAGCAACAAAAATATCTGCTCCAGGAGCAATTGTCTGGACAATATAAGCCACTTTTGTTCCATGTCCATTATCATCATCTGGGTTTGGGCCATTATTCACAAAATCCCAGCCATCTTTATAATTTGTTATGACAGAAGAATCAACTCCTGTATCAATCACACAGATTTTCTTTCCAGCACCAGTCAAAGAAAATTCATTTCTTGCGCTTAATGATCTTATTATGTTTTCAGAATCACTCAAAAACATACCCACAGGTTGGTCTTCAACAATTTCCAAGACTTCGTTACCCATCAAAGCAAGTGTTTCTGAATCAAGTTCCATGACTTCAAAATCAAGATTGCCTAATTTTGTTCCAACAGAGCTCATTCCTTTCTTGGTTTTTACAATAACTCTTATTTTCTGGTCAGATTCTATTAATTTTGAAACAACTTGGGAATCTATCTTAAATCCCTTGGTAGAAATAATCTCTCCAATCATCTGCTCTCGCGTAATATTAGTGATATTCTGTGCTGTAACATTTATTTCAGTGATGTTAGTTATATTAATCTCAGGTAGTGTAACCTCTGCAACATTTATTTTCTTTGTTGAAGAGACTAATTCAACATCATTGTAAACAAAACTAACCTTTAATTCTCCTGATTTGGCTGTTAAATTAAGATTTGATATGCTTATTGGAATCTTAATAAGCTCATTTGTCAGATAATCTCCTCCAAATCCTTTTTCTGTTTCAGAATAATCTGTAACAACACTGATTTTATTTCCTTCTTTCACAAGATTGACAGGATGTACAGAAGAAACAATCTCAATTGTCTTTCCTTCTGGAGATTCATAAACAAAAGGAGTTTCTTTTGATGTTTCAGCCTCAATCAAACTCTCGCCTTCTCCTACAATCTCCCCTGTAATCGAGGGTTCAGAACTGGTTTCAGGAGTGCCAGATTCTGTTGTAGAAGAGCTTTCTGTAGAAACCTCTGCGGGAGTTGAAGGTGTTTCTTCTGCTCCAGGCGTTGTAGGAATTGTTTCTGTGGGTGTTTCAGTTGTAGATTCTGGGGTAGCTGGAGTTTCTGGTGTTGTTTCATTAGGAATAGTAGGAGTCTCTTCAGTTGTAGTATTTGGAATTGTTTCAGTAGGAATTTCAGTTGTTGGAGTTTCAGAAGGTGTTTCATTAGGAATAGTAGGAGTCTCTTCTGAAGGGGGTTCTGTGATTCCTGGCTCTTCACCTCCTATCACAATATCAACAATCTTAAAACTAAAACTCACAGAAGGATATATTGTTTTTTCTCCTAAAACTCCATAACCAGGTCCAGAACCAGCACGTTCTTTATTTTCAAGATAAAAATCCCCTTCAGAACTTTGTTCAGAAATCAAATCTTTGATATTATACTCACTAATTTCTCCAACATTGTCAATTACTAACTTAGAATCAGCAGGAAAAAGCTCCCCATGCTTCAAGACAAGGTTAATATTTCCAGAAAGTGGCTCTCCTTCTTGATAAGTGTCTTGAATTTCAATAGCAGCTTTTCCTGTAAAGCCCAAATTTAACAAAAAGAACAAGTTAATAGATAAAACAATTATTAATAAGGCCAAAAATCCAAAAACAAACAAGAACTTCTTAGAGAACAAATTGTGTTTATGAATTGTTTCGTGTTTTCCAAGATAATGAGTTATTACCCTACCATCCTTTTTCACATTATAATAAAG
>CAZFNY010000125.1:0-2350 GCA_964520275.1 Candidatus Woesearchaeota archaeon
TAACAATTTCAACCCCAACATTTAAAGTAGGAACAATAGATAAAGTAACTTTAAATAATTCACTTTATTCTTCTGATTTTTACATGAAAGATAATAGTTCTTTTGAATGGGAAATAATATTAAATTCAAAACCATTAAGAAACTGGATTTCTATTCCAATAAAGTTAGATAATTTGACCTGTTATTATAATGGAAGATTAGATGACGAAGCAAAGGATTATGTTCATTGTAATGCAACTAATTGCGATTTTAAGAATGGAGAAGGTGCTTACAGACCAGAAAAATATGTTGGAAGTTATGCCTGTTATCATCCAACTAAGACAGGAAACCAGTATATGACTGGAAAAGCATTTAATATTGAAAGACCTTGGGTCAATACATCAACTGGAAATTTTGCCTGGTGTAATCAAACTTTGATTGAAACCATAATCCCAGGAAGATATACTTATACTTTGACTTGCCCTCTTTCTTATTTAGACGTAGGTTCAACTATTGGACCAAGTTTTGGGGTTTCTTCTATTGGAGCAACAGAGAGAGCCACAACTGATAGTAAAAGATGCCACTTGTCACATATGACAGAAACTGGGACAATCACCACAATAAGTGGATATAGTCATGTCGCAATTGCAGGAGATAATTTTGCCCTTGGAATATACAATTCAACAAGTGATGCTGATGGCTTTCCCCCAACTAATTTAATCACAAATACTTCTGATGATGATGCACCAACATCTGCACAATGGATAACAAAAGATGCAACACCTGTTACTATAAACAATCCTGTTCAAAGAGGTTATTTTATCTGCGGGTTATGGGCTGGAAGAGGATACTATTATACAGATGCTGGTGGAATAACAGCAGGATACAGAGAGGTGTTTCCTTTTGATAACCCATTTGGAACAAATACATTTACTACTCCTTATAAGATTAGTTTTTATGCTAATTATACAACAGCCGACTTAACTTTTCCACAATATTCTTTAAATTCAACAAATTCTACATTAATTGGGACACAAATAATCCATAATCTTTATTGGACAGATAATGCCTTGTCCAGATATATTTTCTCTTTTGATAATGGTACTGGAACTTTAAATAATGATTCTTGGGTAAGTATGAATGGAGCTACTAATTGGAGCAATGTAACTAAGGGAGTAAATACAACAGTTGGTTCAACAATAAGATGGTGTGTTTATGCAAATGATACATATAATAATTTGAATGGAACTTCTTGTGCAACTCCATTTAGTTATACTACCACAATACAAATACCCCAATGGTCAGAAAATTCAACAAATTCCACATCAGCTGGTGCAAATGTTAAATTTAGTGTCAAGTGGACAGACAATGCTTTAGCAGGATATATCTTTAGTTGGTATAATGGAACAAACTGGACAAGGACAGATACTTCTTCTGACCAAGAATCTGGTACAAAATCATTCATAGCAATTTATGACCCAAATATAACTTATAGTTTCTTTGATGGTTTTGAAACAGGAACAGTTACCAGCAATTGGAGTCGTCTAATTGAAACGGATTGGTTTGTTATGAGTTCCCCAGTATATGCTGGGGTTTATTCCTTAGCAGGAAAATATGCAGTACCAACGACTTACATAAATAAATCAACAAGTGTTAATTTTAGTGGTTATAGCAATATTCAATTAAATAGCACTATGCGAATTACATCTACATATGATAATGGTGACCTATTATGTGTTGATTATACTTGTGAAGGGGAAGCATGGAATAGTAATAGTGCTCTATGTTTAAAGGGGGATATAGATACTGAAGGGGTATGGACCAATAGGATTTTAAATGTCACTCAAAATTGTAGTGGAGCTCCACAGGCATTTAAAATGAGGTACAGAATTCATGACCTATTTGGTCCAACAGAAAATGAGATAGGATATGTTGATGATGTAAATTTAACAGGTTTTTATACTGGAACAGAAGTTTATACCGAAACAAATGGAACAACAGTTAATTATCCCAATGTTTTAACTGGGACTTTTGGAGATAATTATGATTCAATAAAAATAATGGTGAATGTAACAACGTTCAGCAATGATGGTTCTATTTATAATATTAATAATTATCCAACTTTAAATATTCATCTTTATAATGGTACACATTGGATAGATGAAGGATTAATGAGCATATCTTCTACAGGATTAAAAAATATAACCATAACAGATTCAAATATCTTAAATGCCTGGAAAACAGAAGCAAACAGAGATTTAAATTTAACTCCTGTCTATTTTGATGGTTCTTCTGAAGGGGTCGATTATCTAAATTGGACTGGTGTTTTTGCAGAAATTAATTCTAATAATTATTTACTTAATGATTCTTG
>CAZFNY010000126.1:0-2332 GCA_964520275.1 Candidatus Woesearchaeota archaeon
AAGTCAAAAAAATAATAAAAGAAAGAAAAAAGATTTTTTGCCAGGCATAACTATGGGAGAATTTCTTGGGTCAGTACAGAGAGCAATTGCTGATGGTCGTGTAAAAAGAGCCCTTGAAATAGGTTCATGTATTCCTTATGACGAGATCCCTTATTAGTCAAAACATTTTGATTTTTTTGGTCCTGTTGAAGGATATGATTATGGAACAGATAATGAAATTGTCCGCCGAATAATTGATTTATATTTGACCGGGGTTATGCGGGAAAAACATTTATTCCTGCCCGCGATGTTGCAAAAAATCTTTATTGCCACGTAAAAGATATCCAAGTCATAAATAAAAAATATACTCCAACACTCGCTCAGCATGGAATTAAAATTAAATTTAACAATTCTAAAGATAATCCACATAATCTATTTGGTTAACAAACTATTTATAAATCGTTTTGCTCTTAATCTTTTATGTAAAAGCAAATTGTAAATTTGCAATCATTCGTATTCAGGAAAAATCCAAATGAGAGGTGATGTTTTATGTATGAAATAATTGTATTGTTTATCCTGGCTTTGGCTTGGATTCTTTTTGCCAGTGTGCAGGATTTGAGAAAACGGGAAGTGGCTAATTGGCTAAGCTTTTCTTTGATAATTTTTGCATTAGGATTCAGGTTTTTTTATAGCCTTTTTTCTGATTCTGGATTTGGGTTTTTTTATAACGGGCTTATTGGGTTTGGCGTTTTTCTTGTAATTGGAAACCTGCTTTATTATTCAAGGTTGTTTGCAGGAGGAGACGCAAAACTTATGATTGCTTTAGGAGCTATCTTGCCTTTTTCAACCAACCTTTCAATTAACATAAAATTATTTATCACATTTTTATTCTTGTTTTTCCTGGCAGGAGCGATTTATGGTTTGACAATAACTATTTATCTAAGCCTGAAAAATTTTAGCAGCTTTAAAGGAGAGTTTAAAAGAAAGCTGAAGGCCAGTAAGAAATGGATATCTTTTTTTATTTTTGTGGCCTTGATGTTAATAGCCTTGGGATTTTTAGAAAGCATCTTCTTTGTGCTTGGAATTTTGGTCTTTATTTTTCCGTATTTTTATCTATATGCCAAGACAGTTGACAGTGTCTGTATGGTAAGAAGAGTCAAAACCAAAGACATAACAGAAGGAGAGTGGCTTTATGAGGGGGTGAGAATTGGGAAGAAATTGATAAAGCCTTCCTGGGAAGGGCTCAGCAAAGAAGAATTAATTCTTATCAGGAAAAAATACAAGTTCATCAAGATAAAGCAGGGAATCGCATTTGTGCCTGTTTTTTTAATAGCTTTTGTTATCTTTTTTTATATGTGGGAAAAAGGATTATGGAATGCGTTTTGGTAACCAGGTGTTTTTATCAGATATACTCTCTTGCTGGGTTTGGAGTTTTTCTTCTGAAAAAATATCTGATTTAGGTTCTGGCTCTTGCAGTTCTTGGAGCTGTTTTTGGATTTCAGCGAGCTCTTTTGGATTTGCCTGCTGCTTTTTTGAGTGGATATTTTCATCTGTGTAGACCGGGAGAACATTAATTATCTCGTGGCCGAACAATGAAGAGGGGACTATTTCAATTTTTTTTGGATTGAAAACTTTTGAAATCTTTTTTGACAGCTCTTCTGCAAGGTCAAAAGCTTTTTTTGGAACATTTTCTGAATGCAGTTTTGGAATTATTATTGAGTGGGCTTTGGAGATAGGATTTATTTCCAGGACTGCAATTGCTTCTTGATTTTCTGCGAGCGTGTATGCTGAGATGGTTTTGTCTATTATTGAGCAGAAAATGCATTCTTGCTCTGATTTTTTTATCAGGTTGTTTTTGCTTAAGAAAGACTCCAGCTGTTCTGCATCCATTTCTCTTATAGAGGATTTGATGGCTTCTTTATTCTCTATCTCAGATTGCTCTAACTGGGAATGAAGTTGTTTTTTTATATCTTCTACTTGCTCTGGAGATAACATAAATTAGCTAATAGATTATTATTAATAAATTTGTGGGTTTAGATAAGTAATTTCTCTTTTATTCTTTTTAGTTCTTTTGAATGTTCTTTTAGGTTATTAGATACCATATTTATCTTCATAGTGTATCTTCCTACTAAATATGCTCCCGAAACAATCGCAATTATATCCAACTCTATTGGACTATTTATTATCCCTAATACTTTTAAGATGAAATAAGCAATTAATATGGCTAAAGAGATATATGCAAGCCAATCCCATATAGATAATTTTGTCATAATTAATATAAGAGATTAGAATTAATATATTTAACTGTCATCCAATACTGCTAAGTTATAGAGATATAAATAAAATCTACAAA
>CAZFNY010000127.1:0-2324 GCA_964520275.1 Candidatus Woesearchaeota archaeon
TGTGAGGTTCCGCTCCAGTCTCTAGGTCAGAAGAACTTTCCTTATCCCTGATGTTCAACGAAATTTCTAATTCTCCTAAAATCTCAATTAAAAAATAGCTAAAATTTCTCTCAGCCATCCCCCGACCACCCACCCTAGCTACGAGGTGCGCGCCTGTCCTTCGGACAATTTGCTGAAACTTCGTTTCAGAATTTATTTGGGCACATTATCTTTTCACAACAACAAAACTTAAAAAGATTGAATACCCTCAAAATTTATGGTAGAAACACTTTTAGACAAAGTGAGTGGAATCCAGTTAAGAGGTGAGTCTATTCGGGACTCGGACTTTAGTGTATATCAAGCTAAAGTAGAAGCTTATGCCTCTGATTGTTGCTACGGTGCAGATTGTGGAGATTGCGACTGTGGCGGTTATTGCATAGATTCTGAATGTGATTAAATGACAGAATTTAATACAGTTTGGTTTCCACTCCAATATGAATGCAATAATAGATGTGGCTGGTGTTATGCTCCTTCTGAAATAACTTCATCAAGGAAAAAAAGGTTTGATGATAAAAAGGAAGATAATTTTATCGATTTAATTGATGGACTAAATGTAAAAAAAGTTATTCTGATTGGAGGGGAGCCTTCAATCTATTCAAATCTTGAAAGAGTAATCGGGAAAATATCAAAAAAAGGAATTAGGGCTTCTATGGTTACAAATGGAAGAAAACTTTCAGATTATAATTTTGTTCAAAGAATCGGAGATGCAGGTTTAACTTCTTTGACAGTTTCAATTGAAGGGAGTTCCCCCGAGATTCACGATTCTATTACAAAGGTATCTGGAAGTTTTTATCAAACTCTTCAAGGAATAGATAATTCTTTAAAATATGGCTTTCTAACTTGTACAGAAACTACAATGTGTAATGAAAATGAAAAAGATTTAGAAAATATTGTTGATTTGCTTGAAGGAAGAGACTTGTCTCATAGATTGTTTAATATTTGTGGTCCTTGCGTAAGCAATTTAGAAGATTCTACTTACACAATTCCTTTATCTAGGGGAGCTAAATTATTCGAAAGAGTTTACGAATCTGCTAAAAGAAAGAATGTTCGGCTCGTCACTCCTGTTCCAGTATGTAATTTAGACCAAGAAATGTATCAAGAAATGAAAGAGAATAAAGCAATTTCTCACGGATGCCATATTTTATTTGGGACAAATTTTGTTTTAGATGCTAATGGAGATATTTTACCTTGTGTTCATTTTTCAAATTATCCCATTTTTAATATTTATGAAGAAGGAAAAGTAATGCCTCCTGAAAGATTTAAGGATTTATGGGAAAATCCTAAAGAAACAAATCAGCAATTTAGAAAAGTTTTAAGAAGATATCCTTCTAAGAAATGTAGTGATGGAGATTGTTGGAATCCTTGCACAGGAGGATGTTCTGTTTTTTGGCTGAAATATAATCCCGAAAAAGAAATAAGAGGTTTAAAACAAAATGCCTAAAGTCATTTTTAAGTTTGATAAAGAAAAGGATTTATGGAATCATTGGCATAAATCTAATTGGAAATCTTCTTGGGCAAATTTTAAAATTCATCCCGAAATTAAAAAAATTTGTGAAGGAAAAAAATTTGAAAAATGTAAGGGTGAGTTATCTGCACATCTATCAGAATTACAAGAATCTAACATTGTTCAAATAGAGATTAATTCTTTAAAAGAATATTGGAAAGAAATTGAAAAAGAATTTTTTAAAAGAATGGATAACTTAATGAAGAAAAATTTTGATAAAGATATAACTGCTTACCTTACGACTCTTGGAGTTTGTCCCTACGACCCTGATGAACCCTCATTTATGTTTTCTTTATTTTATTCTTTGCCCCATCAATTACAAACATGCGGACATGAAATAATGCACCTCTATTTTCATCAGTTTTATTGGAATGAAGTAGAATCTAAAATTGGAAAGGAAAAAACAGGCGATTTAAAAGAAGCGTTAAGTGTTTTATTAAATGCTGAATTTAGAGATTTGTGGTTTGCTAAAGATTATGGATACGAACCCCATAAAGAATTGAGGGGGTTTATTCTAAAGGAATGGAAAAAACAAAAAGATTTTGAAAAACTTTTAGAAAAATGTGTTGAGTATTTAAAACAAAGATAAAGTGCCCATCTTATTTCTTAAAAAGAAAGAAGCAAAGAATATCGCAACAACTTCTCTTATACAATGCCCGCCCTGAAAAGTGATTTAACTCTGCGAAATTCTTTCAGAATTTTTTGTCACGCCTTGCAGGCTCTCGGGCTAAAGCCCTCGGAAGACATAACAGGGCTTAAACAGAAAATCCTTGCAGGATTT
>CAZFNY010000128.1:0-2319 GCA_964520275.1 Candidatus Woesearchaeota archaeon
GGCAAGTTTACAGGTTATACCTGTAGTGTTGCCCTAATCATGCAACACAGCTTATTTTTGGCTTTACCTAATAAATGGCCCGTGAAGGAATCGGACCTTCGCTTCCTCGGTGTAAACCCTTACGCTTGAGACATGGGCGATACCAGAATCGAACTGGTGAATACTCGGTGTAAACGAGTCAGTTTAACCACTAGCTTAATCGCCCCCATATAAAAAGGGATTCTCTTGTCTTAAATATGTTTCCGTTTCTTTTGAATTAGGAACTTTTCCATTTTTTAAAAACATTCTGTATTTTATAATATTTTTTTGGTTTGAAAAGCCTATTCTTTGATAGAATAATCTTAACTTCTCTTTTCCATAAAGCATAATTCCTTTATTAAATTCTCCTCCTCTAATACCTATTTTATTTAACCCACTCATAACAGATTTCCTTAGAGATAAAGAAGTAATGGAAATATGGATCATAATTTTAGAATTTGGATGTGCTGAAATAGATCCATCAGTATCCATTACTCCCCTGATACAAGCACTTAATAATTTTTTATTTTTTGAGATATTCTGTGGAAAACGCATGTCCCCTTTATTTTTTACCCCTATGGGGAATCCTGCATCCAACAAAAAACAACAAACTCTTTTACTATAAAAAATTAATCTCAGGGCCCGGTTATTTTTCTCGTAATATATTTTAGGTTTAGACCCAAATAATTCTTTTACTAATGGAGACAAATATCTTTCATAATAGACTTTTTCTAAAATTTTATCTCCAGTTATTGCTAATCCTTTCATATCTGAAAAGATGCATCCATCACCAAGCATTACACCATAAAATTCTGCAAATTTTTCTGAGTTTTTATTTGGGATATTAACTTTTTTTTCTTTATTTATCTTTTGCCCCCAAAATGCCTCTCTAATCATTATCTGATTACTGAAATCATTAAACCTACGACCCTCCATATTCAAAACTTTCTTAAAAATGGGCAAGGGAATAGTATTTCCTTTGTTAATCCAGTCATGCTTAAGTGTTTGCCCAGAAACTCCCAGGTAATTTGCAAACTCTTTCCAATTTAATTTCTTATCTTTTTTAATTTTTAGAATTATTGTCTTTAAAATCTTCTTATCAATCATTACTCTTTTTTCAATAATTCTCCCATCCTTAGTTCTATTCATACTTACTAGACTACCATCATCTTTATATATTTTTCTAAAACTGTCCTGCCATTAGACTAACGGGCCGAATAATTATCAATTCAATTAATAATAATCAAGCAACACCTCTTAAAAAGATTTCTATTGATATATTAATTATTTAGATTTACGATAAGGATATGATCTGTAATCAGGTTCAGAAGACATCACAGGATATTGCTTTATTAACCTTATCATCTCATAAAAATTATCTAACGTTTTTTGAGCATCTATATATCTACCAAAGTCACTAATTCCTTTATCTCTTGTTTTTTTATCAATTGTTCCCATAAAAATAATTGTCTCAAGATCTATTTAAACATTTCTTAAATCTTATTGAAGCATATTTCCAAATAAGAACAAATAAATGAGAAATAGATAAAAATAAAAAATAAAATTAAGCAACTTTTCCAGAAACACTTCCTCTTTGTTGCAGTACTAAAGCACTATCGGTATACTGATATTGTATAACTAAATTTGCATTAATTGTGTCTCCACTTGATAACCCCGTACAAGAACCAAAAGTTATTATTTTCTTCTCTCCAGCAGCAAAATTGGTTAATTCACCAGTGTATG
Organism: Candidatus Woesearchaeota archaeon; assembly: GCA_964520275.1. Taxonomy (GTDB): domain Archaea; phylum Nanobdellota; class Nanobdellia; order Pacearchaeales; family GW2011-AR1; genus CAZFNY01. The sequence continues at coordinate 1,762 of CAZFNY010000128.1, forward strand.
TAACACTTGCAATTGGACACACCGCAGTTGTCGGAGAAGTAAATGTTAGAGACATTGGATTTGTTGGTAAATCCAAATTTACCCCAACATTATTGCTAATCTCCATCGCTATCATTGTTGAATTGATAGTTATGGCCGTACCACCATTAAACGGTGCTGCTATAGTAACAGTATTCTGAACCATACTGCCTGGCCTAAAATATATTGCAATAACTGCTATAACAATGATTGCAGCCAAGATAGCCCAGCCATAGGTCATAAGAAACTCCATAGCTGCCTGCCCCTTTTTTTGATTTTTCATTTAACCTCCTCTTTTTTAATTTAATTATTGAATATATAGTTTAAACTGAATATTAGTATTTAAATATTTCTTTTTGGGGATATTCACGCTTAAAGCGATATTCTTCTTTTAAACAAAATTATCATTGGATGTATATGTAAAATTAGCACTCCTCACTCTGTTCATCGTTAATTTATTAATTGTTAATCCAACTCTCTGCGAACGAATGGGGCAGCAATTTAAATACCTTCTAATTTGAATTGGACTTAATATCAAGA
>CAZFNY010000129.1:0-2288 GCA_964520275.1 Candidatus Woesearchaeota archaeon
AAGATTTCCCATATATTAAATAGATAAGAAGGGTTTTTAAGGTTTAGGGAAAAATTGCTCTGTCCGGAAAGGACTTTTTAACAAATAATTTGATTCTTTTAGAGCTTAAAAAGACAAATCAACCTTCAAAATATGCTAACTCCGGACAAAGCAGGAAAAATCAATCTTCTTTTATTAGATAAAGAATGTTGGAACCAAGAGGATGAAGTCTAAACCATTTAATGCCATATCCCTCACCTCTCTCTAAAACAAGATAATTTTCTTTAACCAATATAATTTTATATGTCTCTCTTGCTTCAATAATAAAGATTTGTAAACCATTTTCTTTTAATTTGATAAAAGCTTCTTTTAAGAGTATCTGTATTTTCTAAAAATTTTTCAATGTCTACTGCCATCTTATTCAAAAAATTCGATTCCTAGCTCTTCCTCAATTTCGCGGTGCTTCATGCTTTCAATACCTTCGCCGTGCCCAAGAATCTGGGAGCTTTTTACTCCAGTAACTATTAATAAAACGCGGATTGATTTTTCCATGTCTGCTGAGATTTGAGCGCCCCATATTAATTTTGCGTCTGGGCTTAGTTTTTCTCCAATTGTTTCAATTATGGTTTTGCATTCATCCAAAGACATATCTGCTCCCCCAATGATATTTACTAAAGCTCCTGTTGCATTTGAGATATCCACATCTAAAAGAGGGTTTTGAATTGCTTTTTCAACAGACTCAAAAGCTCTTTGCGCACTGTCTGATTCTCCCATGCCAATAAGAGAAACTCCTCCATCTACCATCACTGCTTTTATATCTGCAAAATCAAGGTTAACAAGACCGGTTGTTGTGACTAACTCTGTGATGCCTTTAACTGCATTTGTGAGAATTTCGTCGGCGATTTTAAAGGCTGTGTGCAAGGGAAGCTCTGGCGCTAAATCAAGGAGCTTGTCATTTGGAATAACAATCAATGTATCCACAATGCCTTCTAATCTTTCCAAACCATCCATAGCGTTTTCTATTCTTTTTTTTCCTTCTATTGTAAATGGCAGGGTCACTACTGCAATTGTTAAAGCATTTTGTTTTTTTGCAAGTTGTGCAATAAATGGGGCCGCACCTGTTCCGGTTCCTCCACCCAGGCCACAAGTGATAAATATCATGTCACTTCCTGCAATTTTCTTTTTTATCTCTGCTTCAGATTCTTTTGCGGCTTCTTCACCTATTTTTGGGTTGCTTCCGGCTCCTAGCCCCTGAGTCAATTCTCTTCCAATAAGAATTTTTTGGTCTGCATTTGCATAAAGCAAATCCTGGGCGTCTGTATTTACTGCAATCAACTCACCTCCCCTTATCCCTATCTCACGCATTCTGCTAAGAGAATTATTTCCTCCACCTCCAACTCCAATGACTTTGATTTTTGCTGTTTGCTTTTTAATTAATTCTGCCAGCTCTTTATCAATTTCTTGGAGTTCTGGAGAAATGCTGTCAATTATAAATTCACCTTGTTTTTGATGGAGTTTGTCCATTTATAGAAAATGCAAAAGATGTTTATAAGGATTATTGTGATAAATCTTTCTGATTCTCCTCTTTTTTCTCTTCAACTTCCTTTATTTCCAGCTCAAGATCAAAAATTTCCTTGTATTTGTCTTTGAAAAGCCCTATGAATTTCGCAAACTGCTTGTCTGCTTCAATGACTATTTTTTTCTCCTTTACTTCAAATTTGAAATCTTTCTTAAACAGAAAATTATTAAATGCTTTGATTTTTTCATCCAAACCTTCGACTTTTCTCAATACTTTTATTTTATAATGAACCTCTTTGCCTGCAAGAGGGTTGTTGAAATCGACTATCACTCTGCCCCCAGAAGAAGTCAATACTTTTCCCATTCTGCCGTCAAAATTGAAAACAGCTCCTTGGACAGGATTTGTTTTCTGCTCTGTAAATACTTTTGTGGGGATGATTTGGATTAATTTTGTGTCCCTGTCTCCAAAAGCCTTTTCAGGAGGCAGTTCAATATTATATTCTCCTTCATCTTTTCCAATCAAAAAATCCTCTATCCCCTTGAGGAACATGCCCTGGCCTAGACAGAAAACAAATGGCTTTGCAGGAATATTTATCTTTGCTTTTTCTACATCTTCTTTGATGTTTGAATCAAAAATCTGGCCTTCTTTGGTTTTTCCTGTGAACTCAATTTCAATGAAATCTCCCAACTGGAATGACATTAAAAAAAGATTATTAAGACATTTAAAAGGTTATTGGTTTCATTTTAAAAGTGTGATGTCCTGAAATTACTTTACACCTTGAGGTCTCTTG
>CAZFNY010000130.1:0-2287 GCA_964520275.1 Candidatus Woesearchaeota archaeon
TTTTTAATTTATCTGTAAAATTAGAAATCATATCTGAATATTTTACAACCCATTTGTAAATTGATTTATGTGATGAATTATGAGAATAAAATGCCTTGAAATGTTCCTGAACTTTTCTTGCTTGATAAACTATCTTTCCATCAGCCAGCATTCTAAGTGTCTCTGTTAACTTAGATTTGCTTAGTTTCATAGAGCTATCTACAAAACAGCCTTATGAAATAGTTTCGGGATACTACATACAAAATAAATTATTGCAATATTACAACAATTCTTAACCCCATATTTGTCATCATTTATTAATAACAACAAATAGAAACATTTATAAATATCTGTTCTCAAGGAGATTTAATAAAATATTACAAAATATTAAATCTAGAAAATGGTCGGAAAACTTGAAAGTGTTGTTGGGAAAGGTCTATTACTTATAGCTGGGGGAGTGGCGATGGCTTATCTTGCTCCAGAAACAGTTGATATCATTAATGAAGGGTTTGGCAAGCACGCAGAAGGAATCAAATCTGTAATAGGACCTGTTGGATTTTGGTGTGCAAAAACATTAAGTGATGGTGTTTTGCTTGGAGCAGAATTGTACGGAACAATAAAAGGATATGAAGCATTGAAAGACAACTATCTTACTCTATAATGATATTTTTCAAGAAAATCTTCAAAAACCAAAACATTTTTAAACTAAAATTTTCATAGATATTTAGTGAAAAATTCTTAAAAGAATTTTTATATTAACAAACGAAAAATGGCTAAAGAAAAACCAAACATGAATGTCGTGTTCGTCGGACACGTCGACGCTGGAAAGTCTACAGTAGTAGGAAGGCTCTTGTTCGACAGTGGAATTGTTTCTGAACAGGAGATGAAGAAATTAAAAGAAGAGGCTGAAAAGCACGGAAAAATAGGTTTTGAGTTTGCTTATGTCATGGACAAGATTAAAGAGGAAAGAGAAAGAGGAGTCACTATTGATCTTGCTTATAGGAAGATATTAACACAAAAATTCCAGATTACAATCATTGACGCGCCAGGCCACAGAGATTTTGTCAAGAACATGATTACTGGGGCTTCGCAGGCAGATGCTGCTTTCTTAGTCATTGCTGCGCCGGCAGGAGTCCAGCCGCAAACAATTGAACACTTGTGGCTTTTAAGAACCATGGGAGTCAAGAGTGTCGCTGTTGTTGTAAACAAGATGGATGCTTCTGAATACAAAGAAGAAAGATTCAACAAAGTTAAAGAGGATGTTGACAAGCTGTTGTCGCAGGTTGGAATAAAGGCTGCTGCTTATGTTGCCTGCTCTGGATTAAAAGGAGATAATGTTGCCAAGAAATCTGATAAAATGAGCTGGTATAAGGGCCCAACAATCCTGGAACAATTTGACTTGTTCCCACAGCCAGAATTGCCAACAAATCTTCCATTAAGAATGCCTGTCCAGGATGTTTATGAAATAACCGGAATTGGGACAGTGCCTGTTGGAAAAATAGAAACAGGAATCATGAAGGTCGGCCAGAAAATCAAAGTATTGCCTGGAAGAACAGGCGATGGTATTGACGGAGAAGTAAAAAGTATTGAGGCCCACCATGAACCATTGTCAGAAGGACTTGCAGGCGATAATGTAGGAGTTAATCTTCGTGGAATTGGAAAAAAGGACATTGCAAGAGGAGATGTTATCTGCGACGCTGCAAAGCCTATGTCAATTGTAGAAGAATTCATAGCACAGATAGCAGTAATAAATCACCCAACTGTATTGGCTAAAGGATATACCCCTGTATTCCATATTCACACTGCCCAGGTTCCATGCCAGTTTGTAGAATTGATTGAGCAGATTGATCCTAAAACAGGACAGGTAATAAAAAAGAACCCGGACTTCTTGAAGAATGGAGATGTTGCTAAGGTAAGAATAAAGCCACAGGGCCATCTGGTTCTTGAGACACAAAAAGAAAACCCTTACACCTCTCGATTTGCTGTGAGAGATGCCGGCTCAACTGTTGCTGCTGGTGTCTGCATTGAAATTACAAAGAAGAAATAACTTTCTTTAAAATTCAAATGAAAATAACACATAATTATTCTTGTGGTAAAGATAGAGCTTATGAAATTGTTGATGGAGTGCTAAAATAGCTTCAAGATCAATATGGAGATATGATCCAAAATCCATCTAGCAAATGGAATGATAAAAAAGATAAGATGAATTTTAGTTTTAAGGCCGAGGGGTTTAATATAATTGGAGATATTCAATTAGGAGATAATCAATTAGTTTTTGAGGGAAAATTACCTTTTTTGGCAAAGCCTT
>CAZFNY010000131.1:0-2230 GCA_964520275.1 Candidatus Woesearchaeota archaeon
CCTTCAGGAACAATGTTTCCTTCCTCATCCCTTCCATCCCATATTTCTTTATGAACACCTGCTTCTCTCTTTTCTCCTATAACAAGTGCTTTTATTGGCTTTGAATTTTCACTTATTGATTCAGGTGTTCCTTCCACTATTCCTATAAAGACATTATCATTTGCTGTTAATTCATAAGTGATATTTGCTTTCTCCTGATTATATGGATTAAAATTCTCTGCACTTACATTCTTTATCTCATTATAATATACTTTTTCTGTATATGTATAACCTTTAGATGTAGTGAGGGTTATATTATGCTCACCAGGTTCCTGGGTTAATGTTGCCTTAAACATACTTTCATCAAGTGCATATTCAGTCTGAACAGGAACATCATTGTCTGTTACAGAAACACTATCACCTGGATTCATCCCGCCAAATGCAGTATCACCAAAAACAACTTTAAAATTGGGCGTGTTTATCCAGATACTTGCATATTTTCTCTCGGCAGGTATTCCTTGTGTATCTTTTCCTTCAATTACTACGGTATAAACTTCATCAGGCATAACCTCTCCCTGCTCATTTTTCCCATCCCAAGTTATCTGATTTTCTCCTGCCTGCATCCTAAAGTTTTCCACTACTGTTCTGATAATATTATTGCTTTCGTCTCTAATTTTAGCAGTAATATCCATTTCTTCATTTAATGTAAATTTTATCACCGATGTTTCGTTGTTCTTTGCATTTAGAACAAGTGGTATAACAGAAATGTTCCCTATCTTTGGTGTATTCCCCTGAGCTATTACTGAAAAATCAGGTAGAGGATATACATCTAAGATATTATAATAATAAATAGGGTCTAAAGGGGTACCATTGCTGTCTCTTCCATTAAATTCTATTGTATGAGTTCCTGCAGAAAATACACCAATCCTGCCACCTTTCATCTGTGGTCCACCTGATACCCCAAGTCTATAATATATATTCGCACTATTGGATAAACTAAATGTTTGAGTTGATACTTCATTCTTTAATGGATATGCGGGTGGAAAGTAAAATCTATTTGTTGGTGTCACTTCTACTCTATCTGTTGTAAGATATGGGTCATTTTGCTCAGTTACTCCTGTGGCCATAGCAGTTATTTGAAATACATAATAATCATCAGAAACAACTTTACCCTCTCTGTCTTTTCCATCCCAGGGGACTTGATGTTCACCGGCTATTTTTCCTTCATCGTCTTGTAGTATTGCAACAAGCTCTCCCCAGTGGTTTAATACCTTTACTGTAACATAAGAATCCATTGATAGATTATATTTTAATGTTATTATTTCATTTTTTGATGGATTAAATGAAATAGGACTTATCTCTTTTATTGTGGGCTTAGGGGGAAGAGATGGGTCAATTTCAAATTTCCATTCTTTTATTGTTGTATTTCCCCCTTTGTCTTTTAATTCCAAACTTATGGTATGGAAACCTTCTGGTAAGGGTAGTGGTTGTGGAGTTGCTGTTGGTTCTGGATAGACAATTGTATCTATTCCGTTAAAGTAATGTGGAACAACTTCTCTATCAAGAGTAAGCTTTATACTCCCTTCATCTACTCCTACATTGTTATCGGTAACCTTAACAATAATTTTTGTCAAATAGTTTATTGCTGAGTCTTCGCGTGGTATTACTTTTGTAATCTCAGGTGGTGTTCCATCTATGGCAATTGTATATATAACACTTGATTCTTGTCCGAATTTATCTTCTGCCCTTATAAATATCTCATGTGTTGTCTCTGGCTCTAATATTGGCGAAGGTGTATGGGTTAAAATACCTGTCTCTTCATTGTATGTAAATGGCTGAGGTAGACTGAAGATGTTTAATTCTATACTTTCCTTATCAACACCTATACCTGCATCTATAATCTTTGCCGAAACTAAATTTGGATTCTGTTTTAATATTGCATCAGGAGCAGGAAATAGGTCTGTAATTTCGGGTGGTTTTGTGTCAATTAAGAATGTGATGGTCTTTTCTGCAGAATTCCCTGCTATGTCTTTGCAAGAGATGGAAACTGTATGCGTTCCATCAGATAGAGGTGCTTGATATGTTAGCTTGCCCATATTCTTATAATAGCCGAGGCCAGATTTTGTTCCACCGGGTGTGAAAGTATGCTCTACTTTTTCTCCATCAACTTTTAACTCAATTGACTCTGGGTCTATGTTTGAGCCATTCTTCTCATCTTCCAAGATTGCAGATATTAGGGGGTCAGATATTT
>CAZFNY010000132.1:0-2224 GCA_964520275.1 Candidatus Woesearchaeota archaeon
GTGATTTTTAGTATTTAGAAGCCCCACAGCTTGCTGTGATTGGGAGCTTCACTAGCCTCTTCATCTTTTTTATTATCTCGGGAGTATCTTGATAATAACTTCCATTCCCTCAAATATATTTGAACCTCATCAACTGTTATACTATCTCCATCATCATCGTCAATATCTTTATAACAACTTACTTCTTCATTACCCCTAACTTGCAAAGAATTGGCTCTGTTAAGCCAATCAACATCAAATTGAATTTCTTTCCCATCTATCTTATAATCTCCTTTATAGTTATATTCTAAATTTCCACTACAACTTCCAAGTAAACCAGAAATTCCAGCCAAAACCACAATTGTTGATAGGACTTTTCCCATACTTATTTTTTAGAGATAAATTGATTTATAAGAATTTATGTACTAATTGACTACTTTTTTTTCACTCCCCAGCCTCGTCTTCTTCAGCTTCTTCCATAACCTCGTCATCAGGATTAGCAAGTTCCATAATCTCTCCTTCTTTTACTATTTCCTCCTCCTCTTTGACTTCAATTTCTTCCATTTTCTCATCGCTGACTTTGACTTCTTTAGGCCTCTTTAAAACCTCTTCTCTTTTTTGTGGAAAAGGTTTTTTGATAGATATAGGAAGAGTTCCAGAATCAAGCTCAATTTCAGCAATCTTCAGGGCATCATACCTGATTTTTTCCAAGTCTTCCTGTTTTATCTTGATAAGCAAAGGAGCATTCATGGCAATCTGCAGAGCCCTTGCTCCCAAGATTCTCGCCCTTTCATATTTTGTGAATATTTGTTGTTCTTTCATCTTACTTGAAAAACCTCTTAATCTTTTTAAAAATATCTTTGTAGACTTTTTCATTTAAGTCTAATACATTTCCCATCTCTTCAATACTTATTGAATTGTGGTCTCCTTTCTGCATAGAAGAAATTAATCCATTCATACTTCCAATAGTCACCCTTGTGTCGCTTATATCTTCTTCTTCTCTTGTAGGGTCCACAATAAAACTATCTCCTATTTTATGAAAGGTTATTGATAATGGGGTGTCTTTGGATAAAGGTATCGATTTGTTTGTAAATTCTCCATAAACAACTTTTTCTGTTTCTTCGTCATACTTAGGCATTTTAGCGCTTTTTAATGCAGCTATTGCTCCAATTCCTGCAGCATCTAGCAGATTTCCATCATCATTTATTGAATAAATATCTATGAAAGCTGTCCAGACTTTTTCTCCTTCTTTAATGCACAATTTTTCCATCTCTATAAATTTGCTTTCCCTGATTACTCTATCAATAATTCTTCCAATCTCAATTGCAGGGAATTTAGGAGGTCCGCTTTCAAACCTGTCAGAGCTTAAAGGCAGCAGTTCTGCAGTAACCATCAGATTTCCTTTATCTTGAGAATCAGGATAAGGTGCAGAAACATCCATTTTCACACCAACCAAAACTTCTGTTTTTCCAATCAAGACTCTTGCGCTTCCTTCTGCGTTTTTCGAAACCCCAGTTTCTATGACAATCTCTCTGAACTCATCTGGTTCTCTCCCATCAAATCTTTTTCCTTCTGCTAAATATTGCTTTATTCTCTCTCCTGTTAATCTTGATGTTTCCATTTTATTCTCCTATCTCCTTCAGAGCTTTCTTTTGGATTTCATAAATTTTTTGAGTTGCTTCTCTTGCCAGTTCAATTGCTTCTTTTAATTGCTTTGAGGTTATTTTTCCATCAAGCTGAATATGGGTCAGTTTCCCGTTGTGTGTTAAAGTGATAGGAATGTCTGTAGCTCCTTCCCCTTCTTCCCAATCCTCTTCTTTTTTGCTGACATCAACTACTAATTGCTTGTCTAATTTTCCAATAGACACACTTGACACAAGATCTGTCATAGGAATTCCCGCGTGCGCCAAAGCAAGAGCAGCAGCATTAATTCCCGCGCATCTTGTTGAGGCATTTGCCTGGATAATGCTAATATGAACATCTATTACCATATTTGAGTATTTGTCTATCATTAAAACAGGCTCTAAAGCCCACTCTGTAATTTTGCTTATTTCAGTGCTTCTTCTGCTTGGTCCTGGCCTTATTCTTTCTGTGACAGAAAAACTCAGCATATTATAATTGCATCTTAGTGTTCCTTTTTCAGGGTCCTGCTGATGTTGAGGATGCATTTTCTTTGGACCATAGACTGCAGCAATGGCTATAGTATCTCCAAAAGAAAACATCGCGCTTCCGTCTGCATTTGGAA
>CAZFNY010000133.1:0-2224 GCA_964520275.1 Candidatus Woesearchaeota archaeon
CGGAGATTTTTAACTTCAGACGCTCTGGGCTTTAGCCCATGGGTAGTTCACGACATTATAATTTATTTATCTATTAATCTAGATTAAAAATCCGTTTATTTCTGCCTGCTCAAGAAACCTTGTATGAATTTTTCGTGCTCGCTTCTGTTTTTTATATCTGTAATCCTGTATGTTGGGATTTTTTCATGAGGCAGCTTCTCTGTCTTTATCTCTGGGCCTAATTTATCTTTTACCTTTTCTTCTAACAGGATTTCCTGGTTGGAGATAGAAGCTGTTCTTTTTGCCTTTGTCATAAAATCTCCCATGCCAGCAAATTCCAGAACAGGGCCGTCCTTAGCGACAATTGAGCCATGGCTTAAAGAGATTCCGAAATCTATCTTTTGCTTGAAAAGTTTGTTGTGATGAAGCAGGATTTCTTTTATTTCTCGGGCAACATGCAGCGCTCTTGTTTCTGTCTTGAATGTCTTTGTCCTTGCTGGGGCTAAAATCAAGAAGATATTTTCCTGATTTTCATAAACAGCTATCTTGTTCTCTCTTACTATCTGAGTGATTTTTCCGAATGTCTCTTTGACATTTTCTGGGTCTGACTGGACGCGGCCCATATTTTTTATTCTTAGGCAGATTATGGTTGCTTCCTGTTGTGCTCCTTTAATAGACAGAGAGAGCTCTGCTGGATTGGCAGTTATGAGATATCCTTTTTTTGGAGGAATGTTTCTTGCTTCTTGGTTCTTAGAACCTTGGTTTTGGGTGGATTTTCTGTGGATAAAACCTATGAAGATTCTTTTATACCCTTTTTTGAATATCATCACAACAAAAAAGCCCATAATTCCTATAACAAATATCCATACCAATGGGTGTCTTGTCAGGCCAGAAATTCCTGCTGAGACTTCTCTAATATCAATAGTGCTTCCAGTCAGTGCGACATTTTCATTTAATTTTCCATTATCGCTTATTATCTCTACTTGGTATTCTCCATCTGGTGCACTTAAAATGTATTTTGCTTCTTCACCAACATCTAGGCAGAGATCAATGTTCAAAGACTGGTTTCCTATTTTTACCAGAACAGTTTTGTTGCAATAAGGAACATTTCCTGTATTAGTTATTATCAGTGTTTGATTAGATATTTTTATTTTTATGTCTTCTTTTTCTTTTATCTTGAAAACACTTTCACTGGATAGCCCAGAGTTTTCTGCAAGGAGCTTGAATTCTACAGGAGGTTCGCTAGAGGATATTTTATATTCAAAGAACTCATCTGTGGGAACCTCTAGATTTTCTAATAATTTATCCTTGTTGTTTCTTATTTTTATGCTTGAGTTGCTTGCGATATTGTCTCCTGTCTGGTCATGGAGAATTGTCTTGAATTTTACAGAGCTTCCTGGTATGACTTCTGGAGTTTCAATAATAATTTCCAGATTTCTTGCCACTTGTTTTATTGATATTAAGCTGTCAGAGGTTCCCTGATTAGTTATTTCTCCTGAAGAGTCTCGTTCATAGGCAGTTAATCTTAATGGGTAAATTCCTGCTCTCATGTTTTCTGGGGCTGGTATGCTTATTGAAAATGCACCGAGATTTATGCTTGCTAGCTGGTCTATGTATTTTGTATTGTCTGTTTTTGATGAAGCCTCTATTTGAACAAAGCCATCAACTTCTTTACCACTTTCTTTTATTGCTGTTCCGGTTATTATTATGCTTTCTCCGGGATTTAGTTCTAAGGCCTGTATCTTATAATTAAGATTTATTGTGCCTGAAATTTTGAAGCTGTCTGTTAGAACATATTCATCTTTTAATACTGCCTTTATCAGGCAGTCTCCCTTTAGACCATTCAGGACTTTTTTTGTCAGAATCAAAGAAGAGTCTATCTTTTGTTCTTGGCCAGCTGTCAATCCAACGCCGTTTCTGTAGAAATTCAGCTCTTGGCCAGAGCAGATTAAATTCATTTCAAAAACGTCAGAAACATCTGTGAGTGATTTTACTGTCACAGGGATTGTGATTACTTCTCCTAGATTATAAACTTTTTTTGGCTGCTGGCCTACCATGATTTCTGCAGATGCAGATGATATCAATAATACTACAAATACTAAAAGTGCGATTGTTCTTTTCATTTTTCTCTTTTTTGATTGATAAAAATAGTGAGTGGTTATTTATAAATATTTGGAGAGCGTTTTAGAGGTGTGATGTCCTGAAATTACTTTACACCTTGAGGTCTCTTGTGAAGACCTCGTAA
>CAZFNY010000134.1:0-2213 GCA_964520275.1 Candidatus Woesearchaeota archaeon
TTACGAGGTCTTCACAAGAGACCTCAAGGTGTAAAGTAATTTCAGGACATCACATATATTTTTTAAGATAGAAAAGCTTATAAACCATAGTAACTCTGCAATGATTACACATGAAAACCAGCAAATTATATTTGTTAAGCATGAGTGTTTTAGCTTTAGTCTTATCTTTAGGTATTGCGAGTGCTGACCTTGTATTCAACCCAACTTCTTTAACCAGAAGCATAGAACAAGGTTCAAACTCAATTTTTACATTCTCAGTAAATAATGATTTAACAAATAATTTTACATATATTTCTTCAGTTTTCTCAGCATTTACTTCTGGCTCAAACTCTTTAGCTATTACTAACTTTGCTTTAACCGGGCTGCCAACAGAGCCAACAGAAATTGCTGGGAATGGCCAAGCGAATCTTACTTTGACTGTCACAATTCCTTCTTCTCAAGCAGCAGGGACATATACTGGAAATTTAACAATAAGCGGTAAATATGGCACAGATGATAATAGGAGTTATGTGCTTCCAATAACAATAACTGTTACCGAAAAACCATCTGACTGGGAAAGCAATTTTTGCCTTTTTGATAATGGGGTTGGTTCAAATCCCGGAGACTTGAGAGTTCAGATAAGAAGCATAGAGGTAACCAAAGGATTTGGAGATGGATCCAATTGGTTCCCATTTGATGAGATTACATTTGACTTAAAAGTAGATAACAGAGGAAATGATGATGTTGATGATATTTCTTTAGAATGGGGATTATATGATAAAGATAATAACAAATGGTTAAGAGAAGTGGATGAAGAGGATAGCTATGACGTTAATAATGATGATTATGAGACAACAACAGTAACATTTCAGTTAGATGATGGTCTTGATGAAGATTTGGATGATTTGAGCACAGGAGATCATTTTGTCCTTTACGCGCGAGCCACAGGAGCAGTTGACAATGATAACAATGATGATACCTGCGCATCTGATTCTCAAGATATTAAGATAGTGATTGAAAAGAATTTTGTTGTCTTAACCAACTTAGATATTCCAACTTCGGTTTTATGTGATTCTGATCTTCAGATATCTGGAGAGGTCTGGAATATAGGTTCTAAAGACCAAAACGACATATCCTTAAAAATTTATAACAAGGAATTAAACATAAGTCAATCAATAAATGTCGGAGATATAGACATGTTTGATAATACAAATCTAGACGCCACAATCCATATTCCAAAAGGAGCAAAAGAAAAATCTTATAATTTAATCTTTGAGGTTTATGATGAAGATGGAGATATTTACACAGCAAAAGACGATGATCAGGAATCCAAATCCTCATACTTGCTCAATGTTGGTGGTTGTTCTGTTTCAGTTCCTAGCGCTGTTGTCTCTGCAAATCTTGAATCAGGAGGAAAAGCAGGTCAGCCATTAGTGATAAAATCTATAATAACAAATACAGGAGACAGCGAGGCATCATTCTTGATTAATGCAGCAGGATTTGCTGATTGGGCAAGCGCAGCTAATTTAAATCCTAAAACACTGACACTAAAGCCAGGAGATTCTGGTGAAGTCACAATTAATTTTGATGTAAAAAAAGAAGCTTTAGGAGATAAGCTATTTAACATAGAAGTTATTTCAAATGAAGAATTAGCAGTAACCCAACCTGTTTCTGTTTCAATTACAGGCTCTAAATTCAATCTGGCTGGAGTTTTCGGAGACAGCTGGTATCTATGGCTTATTGGCCTTGTTAATGTGATATTAATAGTCATCATAATTCTCGTAGCATTAAGAGTTGCTAGAGAGAAATAAATTAGAGTTCTTGTTTTTTAAATGCCTCTTGATTACTTTTATTCTCTAAGAAAAATGCCACGGGTTACGCATTTTTATTCTCTAAGATAAGATTCTCCTAATGGGAGAGCATTATATTCTGGAACTTCTGCACGAGATTTTAAGAAAACTAAGCAACATTTGTTTAACATAAGGCCCACTTGTAAGATAGTATATCAGACAAGCATGCAAAAATCAAATAGTTATGTTGCCTTACAGATAAAAAAGTTAACCTCTATGAAGAACATTATAACTTATAATGAAGAAGAATTGTATCTTGGTCATTTGACTATTTCAGACAAAAATAAAATTTCTAAGTTGCGTTTAGGTAATTCAGAGAAAAGTCTCCTCTTAAAAATGCTTGGGTTGAAATAATTTTTTGGTAAAACACTATTTGTTAAAAGG
>CAZFNY010000135.1:0-2207 GCA_964520275.1 Candidatus Woesearchaeota archaeon
AACATTTTTTAATCCTTGATACCTCGCCCTTTAGGGCGGGGTGATTCATTTTATTCAAAACATTTAGAAAGCAATAATATATCATCTATTTAATATGCAATGTGCGCTCAAGGCGGCTTATATCTTTTTTAGACATATTATTATCATACACACTAGCAACAATAACTAATTTATAATCTCCTGGCTTATAGGTGTATTCTTGTTTCCCTCCTCTGAGCTTAATTTCTTTTGGGATTTCGAATTTAGTAATCACATATTTATTTGGAGTTGTTGATTTTATTAGTGAATCTTCTATTTTAAATGAAGTAATAATATCCTCCCCTCTTAGAATTTCTTCTGCTTCTAAATCTTTTGGTTCTGGTAGTGAATCAAACGAAATGTTAGTTGATATTGGTCCAAGCCTGATGCTTTCAAAACGTGGCAATTCTTTTGGAACAAGATACACATTTATTATTCCCTGATAATTTCCTGCAGCCAGGTTCTTCATCCCTCTGATTGGCAGCCATGCCTCAACAGTATCTCCAACAAAGAATTTTGTTTTTGAAGAAAAATTAGGTATTTCTGCAAAAGGGTTTGTTTCAGGATTAGAGTCATGATCTCTTTGATTTTCGTTTACAATCATTGGTTCTGACTTAAATAATCCATTTTTGCTATTTGGAAGATTATAAACCTTCGTTAATTCAATAGTTTGTTTATTGGCTAAATCTTCTACACGGACTCCAAAAAAATAAGTAGTATTGGTTGTATCTCCTTCTTTTTCCCCATTATAAAATGGGTCTGTGAATTTTCTTAAATGGAACACATTGTTGTTTGATCCTGGAGGAATTTCTATTTTGTCACTGACTGAATCAAGAAAAAGTGTGTCTTGTTCAGTAACAAGATATGTTGCTTTTAGATCTAATGTGGAAGACTTTTCTTTTTTAGGATTATCTATTATCCCCCAGATATCAAATCCTGCTTTGTAACCCTCCCAACTTGAATCCGTATCTGTTTTGCCGGTTGGGAAGACAAAGGGAACTATCACAACATTTTTTAGTGGGTCATATGAAACAGCATCCTCAATCTTCCCCTGAATTTCTCGCATGACCAATTCGTAGGCTCCAGTTTTCTTAAAGTGTTCATCAGGACCCCCGCCCTTCGAGTCATCTTTGCTGGTTGATTTGACAACTTCTCGTGCATAATGCACTCCTCCATCTGTTGGAAGTGGTCCACTACCATCCTCAGGAAGGAAATATTTTGTCGAACGAGAGTATACCATTGGAGACAAATTCTTGAATTGCAAAATAATATCAAAATCTCCTTCAGATAATACTTTAGGAATGCCAATGTTAAAAACATGCTGCCCTAATTCATCAAGCCTGTATTCTATTCCTGGCCCGTCTAATTTATGATAACCTTCATATGCGAGAATAAACTCTGCTCTTAATGGAATTTCTTTGTCTATGAAGCTATTTTCTCTCCCTATTCCTTCTCCATAATTTGCAAATACCTGCCTAAATATGTTGGTAATAGAATCAGGCTGAGTGATGGCATCAAAACTCAGCAACCTATTTCGAAGCTGTAACAACTCTATTGAAGGAGCATCCCCATATTTAATATCTGATTTTAACCCTTCGCCTAAGAATAAATAAGTAAGACCATATAGGGAAACACAATTTGTATTTTTCAAATCATCCTTGTATCTTTCATTCAATGTTCTTTTGAATGTTGATTTATTAAATAATTCGAGGTTGCTTTTTGAAGCATCATAAGTTTCAGTTTGTGATGATTTTTCTCCAGGAGGAGTTATTCTCGCTCTCGGAGGTAGACATCCTCCGCTTAACATTGTTTCCAAGCCCAAGAATCCAGCAAATCCAAGAGCTTTCCAGCTTAGATTTTCCTTTAAAAAATCCAAAGAATCATCTTTAAAATTCTTAGCTCCTGCCAAAAGCTCTTCGAGTTTTTGCTTGATTTTCATGCTTATTTGACAATCTTCTAGAATTTATAAATATTTGTTTTTTGTAATGTCTAAAAAGTGACAACAGAAAACCTATTTCTTACAAAGGCGGGCTTGCTCTTCTGTATTTGATATACTCTATTATCGCCGGAACAAAAGAAAGGATTATTACTGCTATGATTGCAATTGTCAGATTGTCTTTGATTAATGGGATACTGCCGAAAAAGTAGCCAGCAAAGACAAAAACTAGCACCCAGGCGATTCCTCCTAT
>CAZFNY010000136.1:0-2205 GCA_964520275.1 Candidatus Woesearchaeota archaeon
TCGGTCAGCTTCCTTTAAAAAAGGAAGCGCGGAATTCAGAAAACCCAAAATACAAATACATTGGTGCCTTGCGTCATTGTAGCACATTGAGTGTTCAGTGCTAAAGGGGTGGCACCCTCGGCATCTGCCTCAGGCATTTCCGCTAGGGCTCGAGCGCCAGCCTTGAAGGGGAGCAAGTTTTGCTGTTAAAGGCTCAGATGGCAGGAAATGAGCCTTTAAGCAAAACAAAGCTCCCCACAATTGGGGGAAGGAAGTGTTCCTTCCCCCAGCGGTTACGCTAACCCCTCGTCATTTAGCCCTGAACACCCAAGCGGAAATGCCTGAAGGCGCAAGAGCCTCGTGCTTACCCCCAGCTCGCGTGAGTACACGCGAGCTCCCACCCGTGCGTGCACGAATTTGCCTCCCTAGATTAAATAAAAAAATAGTTCTCACTTACAGAAGTTGGATATGTATCTCTACTTAATTTACCATCTAATTCAGAAAGTTTATGAATTCTTTTCCATAATCTTTTAATCTGTGCTTTTGGCGAATAAATAAAATAATATGCCAATTCTGCACCAACATACATTCCTATAAAAAATATAATAATCAACTTAATACTCATTTTTTTTATTTGTTAGTTCTTGCTATTTTCTAGCCCATAATAATACTCACTGCTTAGGCTTGTAAATTACTGTGCCTTTTTTCAATTTATCACCTTTTTCGTCTTCTTGGTCTACGGTATTAAATTCAATATTAAATTCTAAATTGTCACCAGTAGGATTTTTTTTGATTTCTACAGACTTTGGTTCACCTTCTGTCGGTTTATCAGATGCAATAACTTTTACATTGTAAACATTAGACATTTCCTCTGCTAATCCACCCTTAACACCTGTGAGGCAACTAGATAATATCAACTCCGCATTATTTTCAAATAATTCTTTAACTCTTTGAATTCCTTTACCCTTTAAATCTTCTTGAAGGAGCTTACGGTTATTACCTTCTTTATCACCAAATCCTATAACATCTGTATTGCCATGCACATGCATATACATAAATTTTATTTTTTGATTATATTTATCCCGGAGAGATAGTAATCTTTTTGCTAAATCAATTTTTCCATTTGCTTCGATTACCCTTATGATAAAAGAATTTTCTTCTACTTTTTCTCGTATACCTTCTGATTGATTTGACTGTGAAAAAGAACCATTCCAATCCATAACTGCCTGAAAATACAAACCGTATGGATTCATGCTATCTCTTTCATCATACTGTTTTTTGAGTTCATGTATTCTATATCTACCAAAACCACGAATACCAAAATTATTAAATAAATATTTTGCAGATTTTTTTTCGATATTTTCAAGTCCTCTTATATTTTTTAAATTTTGAGATATATACCAATCAGCCAGTTCATCCTCTTCAACTGAAAGCCAACTCTGGATAAGATCAGTCACTTCATCTTCAGAAAAATCAAATTTTTTCAATATATAATCAGCAAGATAACCATGTTGATTTATATTTTCTTCTTTAGATTTATATAATTGTCTTTTCCTTAAAATATCATGAGCGATTGTATTATCAATATCATCAGATACCATAAAAAGCCTAGCAGTCATTTCTTTATTAGATTCAGTAAGCAAATTTAATTTATCGATAAGTTCAAAATAAAATTTATATTTCCAATCCATACTAAAATGGAGCTCTGATGTTTCTTCTCTTTTTATATATTCCAGTATTTCGTTTTCAATTATTGGCTGGATTTTAATAAAAGCTTCCTTAATTTCATTAAATTCTTTGGTTTCAGGTTGATACTTTGAAATATCTTCCGCTAATGACTCCAGTTTTGCTTTTATTGCTTCAATGGTTTCTTCATGTCCGTTTTTATGAGTAGTTTGATCTGTATTTTGTTTTAATTCAAGACTTGGTTCTTTCATAGATTTATATTAATTCTTTAATTGAAACACCTAATGCTTTTGCTAATTTCTCAATATTTCTTAGTGCCATATTTCTCATGCCTCTTTCAATGCCACTAATGTATGTGGGATGTAGTCCAAGAATTTTAGCCAAGCCTGCTTGCGACATACCTTTTTTGAGGCGAATTTCTTTAACTCTTTTCCCGAATGTAATTGAAATATTAGACATATACACAGCTTCGCTGTTGCATAAATACTAACAAATATCGTAAGATATATCTATATAGAAATATCTTTCTATATACCCCTC
>CAZFNY010000137.1:0-2200 GCA_964520275.1 Candidatus Woesearchaeota archaeon
CGAGGTCTTCACAAGAGACCTCAAGGTGTAAAGTAATTTCAGGACATCACAGTCTGACTTGATTACCATGTATTTATTTTACCAATATCTTAATAAATTAGTTTTTCCTTCTTAAATCATGCTGAAAAGAGGAAACAAAAGGGGGCAATTTTATCTGCTAGTGACTGTTGTAATCATCTCATTGATTGGCGGGTTTTTGCTGATAACCAATTACTCAAAAAAGAATAATGACATAAGGGTTTATAATCTTGGGGAAGAGCTGAAAACAGAGAGTGCCGGGATGCTTGATTATGGGGCTGTGACAGGAAATTATAGATGGGATGAATTCACAAAAAACTTTTCTGATTATGCTGGAAAAGACATAAACATAACCTTTATAGTGGGAAGTCTTGGGAGCCCTGACATATACAGATACAACGAAGATGGAAATAAGGAAATTGTTAGTTCTTCTTTGAACGGGAATCTATTGAGCATAACAGCAAACAATATAAATTATGAATTTGTATTAAGACCAGGTGAAAATTTTTATTTCATAATGTCCCAAGATATTGGAGGTGAGAGATATGTTGCCACAAACGCGTAAAAAGAGATTATCAAAAAGAGGAGTGAGTGTTGTAATAGGATATGTCTTATTAGTCAGTGTTGCAGTAGTTTTAGGGGGAGTCATGTATGCTTGGATGAAATCTTATGTCCCTAAAGAATCTTTGGACTGCCCTGAAGGAAGTGCTTTATCAATAAAAAGCTATGTTTATAATTGCAGTGACCCCAGCAAAATAAACCTCACTATTGTGAATAATGGAAGGTTTGCTGCTGCTGGATATTTTATCCATGCAAGCAACAGCACAGATGAAGCTCTTGCAACAATAGATTTGTCAGAAAAATTAATCCCTGGTGGAGGAGTTATCAAGTATGGTGGAGCAGTTCTTCTTGGAGGAACAAACAATAACACTTTCAAGCCAAATGACGAAACAACAAATTCTTTTGATGTAATAGCATTAACAGGGCTGGCATCGATAGAAATAAGCGCAGTGAGATGGCAAAACTACGAAAACAAGCTAAGGTTTGTGAATTGCGGCAAAGAATCAATGTTCAAGGAAACAATAAACTGCCAGAATTAAATATAAAAATTTAAAAACAACAAGTGAGTTTTAAAAGCATGAAAAGAGTGTTACGAAAAGGTATTTCTCCTGTTATTGCAACTGTCCTGTTAGTTGCAATAGTTATTATTATTGCTTTGATTGTTTTTCTATGGTTTAAGGCCATGGGAGAAGAAGTCATAACAAAATTTGGCAAAAATGTAGAGCTTAGCTGTGGAGATGTGGAGTTTTTGGCAGAGTACAGCAATGGTGAATTAATAATCTCAAATACCGGCAATGTCCCAATTTTTGGGATAAAAGTAACTGCTGAAGGGGCTGGAAGCGAAAAAAATTATGACCTAAAAAATAACCTGGCTCCAGAATGGCCTGATTTGGGGCTTAATCCTGGAGGTATTTTTTCTGCAGATATTGAAACAGAAATCGGAAGCGCTGAAAAAATAATATTAACTCCTGTTCTAATGGGAACTTCTGACAGAGGGGAAAGGATATATATATGCAAAGGAGATATGTATACAAGTGAGATAATAATATGAAAAACAAAAAGGGGCTGTCTGCAATAATTGCAACACTGATGCTGATTTTATTGACAATGGTTTTAGTTGGGATAATCTGGGGAGTAATAAGCAACATGGTCAAGAACAACATAGAAAGCACTTCCTGTATTGATTCTTTAGGAAAAATAAATTTAAATGACAGATACACATGTTATAATGCCTCATCCAATGAAACTCAGTTCTCTATAAACATAGAAGATATAAGTGTTGATAAGGTTCTTGTCGGAATATCTGTGGCAGGACAAAAAAGAAGCCTTGAGATAACAAATGAAAATAAAGTAGTAAGTAACCTTAAGCCTTATGGGGGGAGTTATGGGGATGTAGTTATACTTCCTGGAAAAAACGAAGGGATGACTTATGTTTATAACATATCTGGAGCTGGTTTTAGTGCACAAACCCCGGATTCTATAGAAGTTGCGCCAGTGATAAATGGGAATAAGTGTGATAGCTCTGATTCTGTAGTAGAAGTTAGTGGGTGCTGAATTGTATTTTCAAAAGAAAATATTATAAACCAATTCTGGTTTAATATATGATAAAAGAAGAGGTAAA
>CAZFNY010000138.1:0-2174 GCA_964520275.1 Candidatus Woesearchaeota archaeon
TTATTTTTTCTTTTTTATTTTTCTTTTTTTTATAACTTAGTTGGAACTAAAAATCATAACCCTAATGTTTTTATACCCTAATTTAATAATTTTAAGGTAAATAAAAGCAAAAAATCCAACAAAATGAGACAGATAATCGGCAAAGCTGAACAGGGCAAAAAAAGAAAGAGAAACCAGATAATTGTCGGCCTTATATTAGTAGGGGTCATGATTCTAAGCACGCTGGGCTATGCCTTTAACGATAATAGCAGCGAGAATTCTAAAAAAATAGTCTATAACGGCTTTAAATTTGAAAATCAACAGGGATTGTGGGTCTTAAATACAGGAGGTATTGATTTTGGATTTCAATACAACCCTAATGAAGTTGAAAGAGTAAACGGCGTTATAAATCCCTTAAATAACTATACAGGAAAACCTCTTTATATCTCATCTTCAAATAGGAACGCAGAATTTGAAATTTACCAAAACCTGGATAGGTTTATTTTAAGAAAACAGTATGCCTGTCTTGTTAATTCAACATGTGGAGATGAAAATTTGCCAATTAAAACCTGTGAGGACAATTTTATTCTAATTGAGGAGAGTGAAGATAATTCGAGCAGCATTATTCAGGAACAGAACTGTGTGTTCATTAAAGGAAACAAAGAAGAACTTGTAAAGATAACTGACGAATTCCTTTTTAAGATTATTGGGGTGGATTAAAATAAAGTTTATAAACAAAGAAAATAAGAAAGAGATATGGAAAAAGGAGATTTAGAGGAGTTTGAAGAGAAGATGAGTGGCCAAAAAAAAAGACATAATAAAATAATCAGCAAGGTTCTTATTTTTGTTGGGGTGGTTATTATTGCTTTGATTGTGTGGGCAGTATTTAGTTATTATAATTCTAGCTTCAAATACAATGGTGTGGAATTTCAAAAAGTAAATGAAATTGCCCCTTACAGGACAGGCCTTCCTGTAACATATGCAGGAGGAATAACTGGTGCAGTCACACAAAACACTTATTATTTTTATCTGAGAAAAGATCCTAGAACATTAGAATATGTCCCTCTTGAAGGGGAAATTGTTTTAAAAGAGAATATGGTTATAAAAGGAAAAGACGATTTAAACTGCAATGGAGATGGAATAATTGCTATTGCTAATCTGGCAAAGCTTTACAATGTCCTTGGAACAAAAGTAATCAAAGACCCTGATGCTGGCTGTGATGAAGAAGGCAGGTATATGCATCTGGAATTGCTGAAAGGCAATGAAACAAAAATAGAGAAAACCGGGCCTGCGTGCTATATTTTAAGTGTTAATAATTGTGAAATCTTGGAAGTGACAGAAAAATTCATGGTAGAGACACTGGCTAAGGTTAATAACTTAACAAAAGGGTGATGGTCTGGAATTAGAATAAGAATTGTTATATGGCAAGATTTGGGGAGTAGAATATTGATGACAGGTTTTTTGTGAGATGATAATTGCTCCACTTATTTTATTGGGACAATAATCTAATTCAGAAAATTTCCTGGCGACAGATTCTCTTATCTTGATATTTATCCTAAAAAAATATCCTATCCTCTTTTGAAGGAAGAAAGATTATACAAGCTTTTTATATCCGAATAAAAGGGGATTTCTTTTATCTTAAATCTCTTGACTTCAACAAACCATATTCCGACGACAAAAACTATGCTGAGTATATACCAAAAAAGTTTGTGGGTTATGTCAAATAAAGGAGAACCTGAAAGGAACAAAATGGTTAATGCAAATATCCTTATTATGTTAAGAATCAAGAAAGATAAAAATGCTATTCCCAGCATAATAATCCTTTTTTTAATCTTAATTTTTGGAGTTGATAAGTTAAGTATCAACAAGAGATAATAAGCAGAGCCGGCAATGCATGCTGGGATTATCTGAATCAAGCTCCCTGAAAAAACAATTGTATTCTCAAATAAAAAAGAGCTGGAAAACATCTTCGATAAGAAATAAACAGGATAAACTGTCAATGGTGTAAAAATAAAATAAAAAATCCAGAGGTTTGGAATTGCTGCAACAATAAGCAATAAATATCTTATTCCTAAATCAAAAAAAAATTTGGCCTCTTTTTTCATGAAGAGAAGAGGGAAAGTCTGTTTAAATAATTTAACCTTTTAACAAATAGTGTTTTACCAAAAAATTATTTCAACCCAAGCATTTTTAAG
>CAZFNY010000139.1:0-2150 GCA_964520275.1 Candidatus Woesearchaeota archaeon
AATATTTCCATGCTTTCTCGTAAGTTTTAAATATTTTTTCTTCACTCATTTTTTGGCTCCCTGATTTTAATTACATAATTTCTATTGATGATTTGGATAGAATTATTATCTGTTTGCAAGATTAGTTCTTTTTCAGAAAAATCTTTAATATATCCGTAAATAGAATAAGTATGATTTCCTTCCTGCACAATAATGAGCAAATGTGTCTTATTGTTTTTCCAAATTTCTAATTGATTTTCCATTTTCTAAATTTTCCTTCATTTCTATTTCATTAATTACCCCATTCCAATAATCTTGCCAGCAAGACCATGCTTGGGATAATGTTAATTGATTTTGAGTATCTTCCATTTTCCACACCGAAAGTTATCGACTTAAATTACTTCTGTGGATTTCTAAAATGTGGTTACTCAGAAGAATTTTCTTGTAATTTCTAATATAACAAATAACATCAACTATATAAAGTTTTTGTTTTTATCGACGCTGTTATCTATATTTTATATCTATCTATATTTTATATCTATTTTTCTGTGATAATTTAATATTTGCAGAAAAAATAGCAAGTCTTGGATATTTTAGAATATCAAATTAAAATAGATGAGTATAAAAATTCCTTATTCCTAATAGATAAAAGAAAATATTAAAAGGTTCAAATAACTGTTTCTGTTATGTGTGAGGGTTAAACCGAACGACTTCGTTCGAGTCCCACCCTCCGCTTAGGGCACAACCGAAAATACGTGCGAAATTTCAATGTTTTAAGATGAAATCTTTTACAAAAAAACTTGTTATGCATACAGAGAAGAAAACTGATTTTGTAAATATCACTCAAGATATTAAGAAGGCTGTTAAGGAAAGTGGAGTTAAGGAAGGAATTGTTTTAGTTAATGCAATGCATATTACTTCTAGTGTTTTTATTAATGATGATGAACAAGGATTATTGTATGATCTTAGAATATGGCTTGAGAAGCTTGCTCCTCAGAAAAGAGAGATATACAAACACAATTTAACTGGAGAGGATAATGCATATGCTCATTTGTGGAGGACTGTTATGGGCAGAGAAGTAGTAATAGCAATAACCAATGGAGAATTAGATTTTGGGCCTTGGGAATCTATTTTTTACGGAGAGTTTGATGGAATGCGAGATAAACGTATACTTATAAAAGTTATAGGTGAGTAACGATACTTCGTCCAGGCTTGGCCAAAGTAAAGAATTATGATAAAGATAATTGGAGAATAATTAATCTTTGGAATTAAAATTCCCTACAGAAATATTTTTAAACTTCCTTAATTTTGTTACTGGATGAAATGGGTGAAGATAGGCATCTTTTTTATTGTGGCATTTTTTTCTGCAATTTTGAGCTTGTTTATTCCTGCGAGTTTTGTTTCTGCTGAGTCTAATGATACTATGATTGTTGAAGCTGATATTTTTGCGGACATTATTTCTATTGAGGTTCCTGATTATATTTTTCTTGGAAGTTTGACAAATGATGGGGTTAGCAAGAAATCTAGAGTTGATGTAAATAATACTGGGACAGTGGCTATAAGAGTAACGCCTTATCTAAAAAATGGGCCTGATGAAATTTTTGATAATTTATTTTTTCAAAACAGGCAGTCAGGAAACAATTCTATTGTTTATGGCATTGGTGAATACAGTTTTAGTATAGATGCACCAAGTTCTGCTGGAGCAAAAAGAAGTGAATACTTTTGGATGTGGTTGAATTTAACTGACTCTGACTTGAATTTGGATGAAGACCTTATGGGTTATGAGAATGAACTTGTTTTTGTGGCATTGCCAGAACAATAAATCAAATGAAAATAATACTTGCTTTAATATTATTGATTCTAATAGCAGAGGTAAGTGCTTTAAAGATTGGAATATCTCCTTCTAAGCTTTATTTTAGAGGACAGATAGGAGAAGAACTATGTAAATCCTTGACTTTTTATTCAGATTCTTCTGTCAGCTTTACTGCAAAGGACAAATGGAATCCTGAGAAGTTTTCAGATGTTGTTGGAGATTACAACCTTAATTCAAGCGAAATTAATCTCGAAGTGTCATATCCAGATGCTTTTTCCTTCAAATCTTCAAAAAAGGCAGATGTCTGCATAACTTCATACACAAACAAATCCTATTACGGAGTCTTGATTTATAGTGT
>CAZFNY010000140.1:0-2134 GCA_964520275.1 Candidatus Woesearchaeota archaeon
TGATTTTTAGTATTTAGAAGCCCCACAGCTTGCTGTGATTGGGAGCTTCACTTTCAGTTTTTTGTTTTAGTAAATGAATAGGGTATATCAGATGCACATTTACCCGGCTAGGTTAAACCAGAGAAGTAAAATTCACTCCTCGCTTAATGCTCGTAGAATTTGTAGCAATTATTAATAGCGATCTGCGAACGTAGTGAGCAACTATTTTTTATATTGTAAATGATTAATTCTTCTTGAGATGCTTAGTTTTCATGACAGAAACCTCTTTCATAAGATGGTTTTTGGGATTCAAAAAAGACAAGTTTTACCCAGCCAAGATAGGGAGCTAATTTGAATGTGGCCTTGCCAACTATCTGGTTTGGTTTTATTGTTTTTTCAAAACTTAACTGGCCATTGTTGTTATCTCCCATTGTTGAGAAAGTGTAATCTCCTGTTTCAGGATTAATTTTTATATCTACAATTCTGTGGATAAGAGGATTGGCGTTACCTGCTTCAAAGATTATAACATCTCCTTTTTTTATTTTTTCTGGCTTGACTCCAACAATAAATAAAATATCTCCTTTGTTAAAACCATTTTTGAATTTGTAATCCTGGAAATCAAGCTGGTTTATTGTGAAGGATTTATATTTCGCCTCGTGTTTTTGCCACCATTGGTCAAAGTCAGAAAAAAGATTTCCTTCATGATACATGGAGCAGGATTCAACTATCGCTAAAGGAAGAGAAGTTCCTGTGACAAGACTTAACAGGGGGAAGAAAACAAATTTTATGACTATGAAAAGAAATATTATTGAAATAATCCAGCCCTTAAGAGAGTCGTCTTTCCAGACAATAAACCAGAATTTTTTCCAGAATTGCCCTAACTTTGATAAAAACTCTTTTGTCATAAAATTTTTAATGAACAGAGGTTTTTAAGAGTTGGGGTTTTTAGAGGGGGTTTCATTTCTTCGCAAAATCCCTTTTCGACTTCTGGGAGTGAACCTTCATCAAATATAATCCTAATCCATTCTAAATATGGGGCTATTTTAAACACAGCTTTTCTTATTATTTGACTTTCTTTTATTTCATTTTCAAATTCTTCCATATTTAGATTATTGTCTCCCATAGTTGAAAACATTCTCTTATCTCCTAAGAAATATATCTTGATTATTCGATGGGATATTAGAATTTGTGATTTATCTTTATTGTAGATTATAACATCTCCCACTTTGAGATTCTTGGGATTTGTATTATAAAATAAGATTATATCTCCCTTATTAATCCCGTTTTTGAACTTATAACTTTGAAATTTTTCCTTGTCTATTAAAAAAATTTTTGAGTATTTTTCTCCATGATTTTCCCACCAGTCGTCGAAATTAGAAAAAAGGTTGCCTTGATAATACATAGAACATGATCCTGCAACCCCTATTTTAAAATTTCCTCCAGTTAGTAGATTTAATAAAAAGAAGATAACAATAATTGTTATAATAAATATAGGTATTATTATCATAAATATTTTTTTTAAAAGACTACTTTTCCATACCCTCTTCCAGAGGTTATCTAATTCAGGATTTGAGTTTTGGTTTTTGTTATCTATATTAGAAATATCCTTCTTTTCTCACATAAAAGAAAAAAAACTCTGTAGTTTTTAAATTGTTTTATCTGTGGAATTTGCTTGCTGGTTTTCCAATTTCAAGTGTTTCCCATATCTTTCTTATTTGAGGGTTGTCTGGAAGATTTTGTATTATTGTGAAATCTGCTGAACCCTTGCTATCTGTACTTTCCCAGGTTCCTGTCCATATATTTTGTTCTATTGGATTTAATCTGTAATAATAATCATATGGCCCTTTATCATTGATTAATCTAAATGTCATTTCTATACTGCTTCCTTCTCCAATTATTCTTGAATATTTATTTCCCATTACTAATTTGCCTATAAAATCATTTTCTCCTTCTTCTTTTTTGAATATGCCAGAAAGATATCTCTTTTTTTCTTTTTCTTCTCTTCTTATGCTTATCACTCCGACAACATACATAAGATTTGTCATCATTAAATTATCTTCTTTTGATTTTTAAGGATTTGTATAATATGGATTTGAGATTCTGCTTTGTCCGGAGTTCTAAATTCTAAAACCGAAAAATAGTTATTCTGAAACAA
>CAZFNY010000141.1:0-2132 GCA_964520275.1 Candidatus Woesearchaeota archaeon
CGGTGTGGGCGTCCAACGAAAAAGTCGGTTTTGATGAGATGTTCATCAGGACATACATTCGCCTTTTAAGGCAATTTATGTTCTTATAAGACATGAAACAAAAAATAGACATTACAAATTCTGAAAAGGAAAAGCTATTTGTTGAGAAGAGGCTTAACAAAGAAAATTTAAGGTGGGCAAGGTGGAGATTAGAATGTTATTCTAAAGGTATTCCAGATATAAGCAAGGAAAATTCTAATTTGATTTTACAATATTTGAAAGATATGGAAATGGGTTTGAATGTTAGTGTTTTGAATTCAAAGGGAGCTCGTTCTCCAAGAAGATTAAATGATCTTAAAGACAAGATGATTATTTTCTCAAAAAAATTTGAGCAGATGTATAGTGTTAAAGATTTGTCAAAACTTGAAGAAAAGCATGTCTTTAATTTATTCTATGGTATGCAACAAGGAGACCTAAAAACGAAAGCAGGAGTAAATTACAAATCAATTGATACTTTTGTTAAGTCATTCAAAGCTTTCTGGCATTGGTATATGAAAGTCAGCAAAAAGGGCGGAAAGGAAATTCCCGATATTACATTTGATCTTGACACCAGAGAAGATAAACCGAAGTGGGTTTATTTAACCGAAGAGCAAGTCAAGAAATTATGCGAAAATGCAAAGTTTGATTATCGGGTTTTAATCACCTTTCTTTTTGATACTGGAATCAGGGCTCCGACTGAGTTGATGAACGTAAAAGTTTCTGATCTTTACAATGACTGCAGAGAGCTAAACATCAGTGAGGAGATCAGCAAGACTTTTGGAAGAAGAATAAAACTGATGCTTTGCCCAAATCTGCTTAAAGATTACATTGAAAAAAAAGAATTAAAAAAAGAGGATTATCTTTTTCAGATAAGGCCCTATGTTGTAAATCAATATCTTAGGAGAATATCTGAAAATCTCTTTGGCGATAAGGAGAGTCCAGCAGGCCAGAAATACTCTGAGCTGACTATGTATGATTTCAGGCATATCTCCTGCTGTTACTGGCTTCCAAGATACAAATCAGAGTCAGCCCTTAAATTCAGGTTTGGATGGAAAAAATCAGACAAGATTCATTACTATTCTGAAATGCTTGGAATGAGGGATACAATAAGAGAGGATGATCTTTTGATTGATATAACAAAAACAGAAATAGAAAAGAGGCTTAATAAAACCGAGAATGAAAAAGAAATGCTACAGGAAAGGGTAGATCATCTTGAGAAGCAGATGAAGAAGATTTTAGAGCTAACTAATAAAGTAGAAAGTTTTCGCATTATTAATCTAAGAAGTGATTAGCTATTTCTTCTTTTTCTTCTTAGCCTTCTTTTTTGCCATTTCATTTACCTCTTTTTTATTATTAATACAGAGATGCTTATGTTTAAAAAATGTTTGGTGTATTATCCCCAAGATTTAAATTTTAGGGTGTTAAAAATTAAGCTTTTTTAAATAATAAAGTCCTAAGTTTTTTGTCCATAAAATCACTTATTTCAGAGTTAAGATTATCTTTGGACAATTCTAATAATTTAAAAATGTCTTCGTCTGTTAAAAATAATATAATATTCTCTGGTAAAACAGTAGCACATCTCTCATACATCTTATTTTCATCTTTTATTCTTCTACAAACTAAAATTCCAAAATGCCCGTGATTATTATTAAATCTACCATTTAATTGATCTACTTCAGGGTTTTTTGTATCATCTGTATAATTTTTGACTTCAATTATGGGATAATTACATTTGACTTCTTCTTTAAGATTATAAAAAAATCCTTCCTTAGAACTATTTGTAAATAAAGTATCAATTATTTTAACACCATCTTTAATATCTTGTTTCATATCCATATTCCTTAAACACCCTCGAAATATTCTGGCAATAGCATGAGAAATTACCCTATGATATTCTTCAGCATACTCATTTCCTTCAGGCACGCTTTTTATTTTTTCTATATAAAGTGACTCTATTGAAAATTCTGGGGGGTTTGGAATTATATGTTTAATGTTTGTTTTTTTATTAACAATCTTAGGCTTAATCTCTTTTGGAGATTCAATAGTTGAATCAAGGGGAATTAAAGTTCCCGCAAGAAATCTGTCTGCTTTAGCTGACAGATGAATTGCGTCTG
>CAZFNY010000142.1:0-2126 GCA_964520275.1 Candidatus Woesearchaeota archaeon
ATTTTATTCATGTGTTATTAGAAATATTAATGTTTATAAATTTTTGCTGGGCTATCTGGCTTTATCTAGCATTATTTGTTTTGTTGCTTTATGGAGATCTGGAGTATACCCTCCTCTTAAAACATCTATATGATTACAAGGATCTTTTTCGGTGCAATAGCCAACTATACATTTTGGATGTAAAAGATATCTTAATGGATGAAAGGCTTTAGCAATCAATCCTCTTTTTTGCCAAGAAGTTTTATATCTTTCAGGTTCACAAGTACTACATAACCTTAATGGAAACTCTAAATCAATCATATTAATAAGATCATAATGCTCTAGGTTTCTTGTTCTTGTATTTCTAGGAGTCACATAACTAGCGTCTCTTAATGGGATCCCTTCTCTGACAAGTTTACTAAAAAACATTAACTGCTTTCCACTATGATAAAGATAAGGAATTAATAATTCTGGATCTTTTTTTAATCTATTATCAATTTCAATAATTTTTTCTATCTCTTCTATTGGAAGATCCACATTCCCATTTTTATAAGCAGTTTCTATTTGTGGAAAGAATTTTTTCATTTCTTTAGCAGTCCTAGATCCAGCACTATAGATTGATTCAACATTTTGCCTTAATGTTGCATGTCTTTTTTGTTCAGACCAGACTCTAAATGATAAACTATCTGCAATACTAATCTGTGCAGCTTCATTGTATTCTCCTACTAAACCTCTTGTTGCCAGCATGCATACAAGCGCTGCTTCTTCAAGTTTTTCAGGATCTGTTATTTTTCTAGCTTCTGCAAAAATTTTATAGAGATTTTCAAGACCTTTCTCAAACCCCTCGGTTAAATCTAAATTGGAATATATTATTTTAGGGTTTATAGGCATCCCTAATTCTAATCCTTTTTCTAAAGCGCGATTGGGTTGGCTTGGATCTTTAAACACATTATGGTGAAAATAACCATCTCTTGGAACCTGTATCCTTTGTTTGTACATTACTCCAATTCCATTTTCTTCTGCAATATCTGGAAACATTTCTACTAATTTGTGTATTTCTCTAGGTAAAAATTGCCCATTAGAGTTTAATTGGTCTTGTTTAACTTCAAAAGCAAGAGTGGCCATTGTATCCAAAGGAAGAACTAAAATAAGATCTGCCGGATTATTATAAGAAAGTGCCTTGTTAAAGGCTTCAATACCTCCACGCTTTCCGAATTTTTCTTTAAAATTTGCACTTTCATTGAATGCAGCTCTTGTAATTTCTAAATACTCTTTAAGCAGATATTCTCTTTTTGCAATGCTTTCTGGAACCACAATATCTTCTTCTTTTACTTCTCTTCTTCTTCCGCTAGTCACTAAAGACCTCGAAGAAACCAGCCCAGTAAGGCCAGAGTCAATCATTTTTGTTCCATGCAACCCTAAAACAACACCTGAAAGACCTCCGAGAGAGTGGCCTCTTCCAATTCCAGTAGCAGTTTTATTAAAAACAATGTCTCTAATTGATTTTCCTTCTTTTTCAGCAGTTTCTAAAATTTTTTTTTGTAGCTCAGAAAAACTCATCCCACTAGAGACTAATTGCTGGGAAAAAGAAATAATTTCATCTCCTCCTAAAAAATCTCTACCATATTGTTCCTGAAATATTCCAAGCAGTTCTGGGTTGTCTACTACAATTTCTGGCCATCTGCCTATAGTTTTTACTTCTAAATCATTATCAGTAAGAAATCTACCTCCTTCATATTCAAGCACCATGTTTTCAGAAACTATTTTTAATTTATAAGTATGATTGTAGTAAAAAGACTATTTTCAATTCTGCTTTTCTGTTTTTCCACCACTAGTTACTCTACCGCCTTGATGTTGTCCAGAATAAGCTCTTTTTATCTCTCCGATAACTGGGATAAGATAAAGTTTGGCTATTCTTGCTCCAATCTCTAAATTAAAAGGTATATTTCCGCTATTTTTCAATCCGAATGTTAATTCACCAGAATATCCTGGATTTGTGGTACTGCAAATTAATTCTATTCCACACCTTTGTAGATTGGTTCTAGGCCTGACATCTGCAATTAAATATCTTAGAACCTTTCCTTTTTCAATTAATATTTTTCTACTTGGAAGATTAACTTTTTCAATTGTTTTAACAAGATAATAAT
>CAZFNY010000143.1:0-2071 GCA_964520275.1 Candidatus Woesearchaeota archaeon
TAATTCACAATTTGAGAAAATGGAATTATTATTGCCTATTCTGACGCAATGCCTTATAAACCGAAAGGTTTTTATACACTAATTAATTAGGAGAATTAACTGATTAAACTATATAGTAGTGACAAAATGAAAATAAAAAACAGATTAAGAGAACTCGGAATTTCTACACTAGCTATGCTCTTCTTATATGGAAATACAAATCCCATTTATGGAAATTATATTAAAGATAAAGAAATATATTCTACTTGTCAAGAAGATGCTAATACTCCTAAACCAGCCCCTATTAATTCTCCGATAAATGAAGATAGAATAGATTATAGCGGGGAACTAGAGCAGATTCTAACCCCAGATTTTTTAAATGCTATTGGTTCTGTAGAATCAAATGATAATTCTCATGCAGTCAGCACAAAAGGTGCTCTGGGAAAATATCAAATCATGCCAGGAACCTGGAAACAATATGAAGGAAAATTAAACATCAAAGAAGCATTTAATCCAATAATAAATGAGAAGGTTGCAAAAGAGCATTTAAGTTGGCTGGAAAATTATTGCGCACAAAATTGCCCTTATTGGAGTCATCTCGACGTTTCTGAAAAAAGGGCAATACTCGCTGCTTCCTACAATGGGGGGCATAATGGCTTAAAATTCAATGGATGGAGAATATGGGATATGCCTCTTGAAACAAGAGAGTATATATTCAAGATAGAAAATAATATCGGAGAAGAAAACATAAAAGTTCCAGATGTGACAAATAAGCCAAGAGTGAGAACACTTCCAACAAATTATGGAGAGCCTATTTAACCCTTAAACATAATCTAACCCTTAAACATAAACCCCTCGATTTTCTTCTTTGCTTCTTCTCTTTTTTTCTGATGCACTTTCAAGAAAGCATTGATTTTTTCAATAGTGATTGCCTTTAACTCACCTGTTGTCAGGCTCCCTTTTTGGTAATCATCATGAATCTTTTTCAGTTTTTTGTCATCTGGTTCAAAAAACATCCTCAGATACTGGAAGCTGACATCGACATCAGGATTTCCTCCAAGTTTTCTATGTTCTTCTAAAGTATCTCTGCCTCCTGAAAACGCGTATCTCTTAATCTTCGCCTCCACTTCTTTTGGAGAATCTGTAGTGTAGATTGTATACTCTTTTGAAGTAGACATCTTACCACTTATCCCTGAAAGCGGAGGAAGAAACTCGCACTGTATGCTTGCTGGTTTATAATAGCCGAGTTTAGGAAGAATATCTCTAGTCAACCTGAAATGCGGGTCTTGGTCTATTGCATGAGGAATTAGACACGGAATATTTTTTCCCTTTAATATAGAAGGCAAAAATGCAGGAACAGCCTGCATGCTTGTGTAAAAAATACTCCCAATATTTGTCTGCTCGTTCATCCCAAAACTTGCCCTGACCATTGAAAAAGTGATTTTCTTTGCCACTTTGCATGCCTCTTTATACATTAAACCAGCATGTTTTGTATCAACAATAAAATGTGTCTTTTTTTGGTCAAATCCAAGAGCAATAACATCCAGCATATTTTCATGAGTCCATTTTTCAACTTCCTTAAAATCCAATTCTTTCTTAAAAAGGAATTTCTCCTCATCAGGAAACTGAAACCATAATTCAACTCCAAATTTATCCTGAAGCCATTTTGCAAAAACCCAGGGCATCAGATGACCAATATGAATCGGGCCAGAAGGCGCTCTTCCAGTATACAAAAAAAACTTGTTTCCCTTGGAATATTCATCTAAAAGCCACTTCAAATCTCTATGAGCAAAAAAAATCTTTCTTCTCAGCATAAAATGGCTTTCTCCAGTAAGACTCTCTATCTTGCTCAAAAGAGGATTATCTATCTGCGACACCCCAAACTCTTTTATCAATTTGCCGTAATCAACTTCTCCAGAAACTTCCCACGGATTGACAACCACATCTTTTGCCATGATTTAATCAAATCATCAAGTTTTTTAAAACCTTCCCCTCTAAAACGCTCTTGTGATGTCCTGAAATAGGTTTACATTTTAAACTTTGATACTAATTCTACAAAGGAGGTGTAAAATGTTAAACTTCAAAAAAAGGA
>CAZFNY010000144.1:0-2055 GCA_964520275.1 Candidatus Woesearchaeota archaeon
GCGGCTCAAACAAAGTGGCTCCCCCTTTTTTCATGGCTTCTTTAATAGCTTCTCTAACAGCAGGATAAACCTGTGCAGGCCCTCTATGGATAGCATCCTCGTGAAGTTTTATGTCTGCAAGAGTCATTTTCATTTTCATGCATGGCTCTCTTGCCAAAGGCCCTTGGTCAATGACCATCTCAAAAGCGTCTAAAACCATATCGATAACCTCTCCAATATGAACCTCTCCTCTTGTTCCATCAATAAAAACATTCCCTTTGTAAACATCCCTAACCCCTCTGATACTATCCCCATCCCAGCCTAATTTTGAAAGTATCTCAAAAGCTTCTGGGTTTTTTTTCTTGATTCTTCCTTCTCTCAAATCTCCGTTTTTGATTGCCTCATAAACATTATCTTCCAAGGGCTCAACACTGATAAAAAAGCCGTTGTGTTTGTTAGGGCTTCTTCCTTCCATTGCAGGTGATTCTCTTGAAACTGTCTCTCTATAAACAATAATTGGATTTGAAGTCTTGACATCAAGCCCCTTTTCTGTTTTGATTCTGTTTTCAATTATTTCAAGATGCAGTTCTCCCATACCAGATATCAGACTCTCTCCTGTCTGTTCGTTAATTTCTATTTTTATTGAAGGATCTTCTTTTGCAACCTTTCTCAGGATTTCCACAAGCTTTGGCAAATCCATTGTTTTTTTTACTTCTATGGCTTTTGTAATGACTGGCTCAAATATATGCTTCAATTCTTGAAATGGTTCTTCTGGTTCTAATGTTATTGTCTCTCCTGCTTCTCCCATGACTCCAGACATTGCAAGGACATTTCCCGAGCCAAGCTCTTCTACCTGCTCTGGCTTTATTCCATTATAAATGAAGAGCTGCTGTATCCTTTGTTTTTGCTTTGCTAAATTAAGATAAACATCACTCCCTGCTTTTAGTGTTCCAGAAAACAATCTTCCTGCTGAAATCTCTTTTCCAGATCTTGGATCTATCACAATCCTTGTTATGACAAAGGCAACTCTTCCCTGATTATTGCAGGTCATCAGATCTTTTCCAAACTCGCTCTCAAGGTCGCCGTGCCATATTTTTGGAATTCTATATCTCTGTGATTCTAATGGGTTTGGCAGATGTTTTACAACCATGTCCAGAAGAACTTCATAAAGCGGGGCATTTTTCCAGCACCACTCTTTTCTTTCCTCTTCTGTCATCTCATAAAGGTTGAATATGTCTTTGAAAGTGATTCCCTTTTTTTGCATGAATGGGACTGATAATGCCCAATTCTCACGGGCAGAGCCAAAAGCAACACTTCCGTCCTTGATATCCACAAGCCATTTTTCTTTAAAATCAGTTTCTGCTATTTTTTTTATTAATTCGTTGAAATCCTGGAAAATTTTTATGAATCTCTGCTGCATTTGTTCAGGATTCAGTTTTAATTCCTTGATTAATCTGTCAACCTTATTGATGAAAAGAACCGGCTTTACTCTTTCTCTAAGCGCCTGTTTTATGACTGTCTCTGTCTGTGGCATGATTCCCTCAACAGCGCACACAAGAACAACAGTGCCATCAATAGCTCTCATAGCCCTTGTGACATTTCCAGAAAAATCAACATGCCCAGGAGTGTCAATCAGATTAATAAGATACTCTTCTCCGTGGAATTCATGGACCATAGAGACATTTGCCGCATCAACTGTCAAGAGCCTTTCCTGCTCGTCTGCATGCTGCCAGGTTGCCATCCCAGCGTCCAAGTCTCCTGCAGACTTTGCAGCCATATATCCTGATGCTGCAAGAAGATTGTCTGTAAGAGCCGTTTTTCCGTGATGAATGTGCGCAGAAGTAGCAAGGTTCCTGATGTTTTTCTGCTTCTGGCTGATTCTTTTTATCTTCTCAAATTGTGATTCTTTTTCTGCCATTTTTGATTTGTTTGATTTTCATTTCCCTATAGAAAGAGGAAGAAAAATCTCTTTGATAACTATTAATTGAAAATTTGATTTAAAAACCTATTGCTCTTGAAAGGGGCTTTGGTGAATTCCTATAATCACCAAAGATAATATTATCTTTCTATCAATAT
>CAZFNY010000145.1:0-2019 GCA_964520275.1 Candidatus Woesearchaeota archaeon
ATATCAACTCCCCAAAAATCTTGGCTCCAAGCCTTACTGTGGCTCTTCCAAAATTTTTATCTTCCTCGGCATTTATTTCCACAATATCAACTGCCCTTAAGCCCTTAACCTTATTCAGTCTCTGGATTAAATAGATAAGCTGTCTGCTTGTTAATCCTCCTGGCCCACTGTGCGCTGTTGCAGGAGCAAATGCAGAATCTACAACACTTAAATCAATAGAAACATAAAGCTCTTTTCCACTAGAAAACTCCATTATTGTATCGCACGAATCCCTTATGTCTTCTAAAAGCTGATTCAGATTCATTGACTGGATTCTTTTTTGTTTTAAAAAAGCACTTTCCTGAGAGCTATAATTCTTGGCTCCCACCAAAAGAATATTTTCAGGAGCAAACCCTGTCTCAACAAGCCATCTAAGCCAGGATTCGTTTGTTGGCTCTTTGTTTTCTATGCAATTCGGTCTAGAATCAAAAACAATAAGACAAGGTTCTTTATTATTTATCTGGCAATACTCTAAAAAAGCCCTCAATATAGAATAACTGATTGAATGATCTCCTCCCAAAAAAACAACTCTTGGTTTTAGTTCAAATGTTTCTAATGAATTTTCATAGATTAATTTATTAGTCAGTTTAAGATTTTTATTATCAATATGAATCTCTTCCAAATCTAAAGAATCAGCATCAATTATTTTGTTAAACTCATTAAGTTGAACGCTTCTTAGCTCTTCTAAAATTGCATTTCCTGCTCTCTCACACCCCCTGCTCTTCTTCCCATTAATTCCTGGAACTTTTATTATCTGCATAAAATGACAAAACAAAAAACTATTTAAAATAATTTCTATTCCTATAAATGAAAGGAGGTGTGACAAAAATGTCTTGGTACGAAAAATTGATACTCGTGCTTGCTGCAATAGGGGCCATAAACTGGGGTTTGAATGAAATTGGATTCAACGCTGTTGACAAATTAATCACAAGCTGGGCAGGGGCAACAATAGGAAGTGTAATATATATCCTTGTAGGATTGTGCGGTATCTACGCTTTAATCAAAATATTCAGCAAGTAAAAACTTTTTTTTCTTTTTTATTTTTCTTTTATAAACCCTTTTTTATTTAATTATTAAAAAATAAGCAATCCTTTTATTCAGGCACTAAAGCAAAAAAGCTGTAATCTTTTTTAACTTCTGAAGCTAACTTTTTAACATTCTCTAGTTTAACATCTTTAATTCTTTTTTCAAAATTATAAAACTCTTCTGCATCGCTGTTGTCAATTTCAAATGTTAAAAGATTTGTCATTTGTGCCTGAGAATCCTCCATAGAAATATGATAATTTCCTATCAGTTGTTCCTTGACCTGTTGAAGCTCTTTTTCCTCTAGCTGTTTAGAGACCTTTTCAAATTCTTTCAAGATAAGCTTTCTAATTGTTTCTACATTTTCCTTGCTTGTTCCTGCATAAATTTTACAATAAGAATAATCTTTGCTGATTTCTATATTCCCTCCGATAAAATAGGCCAGATTCCTTTTTTCTCTTATCTCTGAAAAAAGACGTGAAGACAATCCTCGAGTCATCAACGCATTAAGAACCACCGCAGAATAGCTCCCCTTATCTTTAGATAATGAAGAGTGATGTGCTAAAACAAGATTTGCTTGGTCAATTCCTTTTCTTTTTTCAATCTTAAATTCGTTTCTTTTTATAACTTTAAACTTAGGAACCTCTCCCACCCCTGTTTTAAAATTCTTCCTGGCAAAATTCAAAATTTTTTCAATATCGGTGTCTCCAACAACACATAGAATCATATTGTTTGGCTGATAAATTTTTTTAAATCTTTCAACAATTTTCGCCCTATCCATAGAGTTCAGTGTTTTTTGTGTCCCAATCAAATCTGCGCCAAAAGGCCATTCATAAAGACAATTATGAATTTTATCCTGAATATAACTAGAAGGATTATCAACACACATTTTTATCTCTTCAAAAATAACTTTCCTTTCTTTTTCTAGTTCTTTTTTGTCGAACAAAGGATTCCTTA
>CAZFNY010000146.1:0-2003 GCA_964520275.1 Candidatus Woesearchaeota archaeon
CTAAATTTGCCTGAATCTGCTCCTAAATTTACAAACCATAAAAATTCTGTTGCGAGCCAGTAAGCGTGCCAGTCTAATTTTATTAAACCTCTCTTTAAAGCATTCTTTATGTTCATCTTAATCGGCTCTTCATTTTTCTCCTGTGCTTCAGCAGAATAAATCAAAAGCTCTGCATCAGGAATTTCATAAGGGCAATTTTCCCCTTTTTTTATGAAATACTCTATCTCCATCTGTTCAAACTCTCTGCTCCTGAATAAAAAATCCCTTGGAGCAATCTCATTTCTAAAAGCCTTTCCAGCTTGCGCAATTCCAAAAGGCAGTTTCATCCTTTGGTTCTCATAAACAAATTTAAAATTAGCGAAAATCAGCTGGGCTGTCTCTGGCCTGAGATAGGCCTTTCCAGACTCGCCTACATTTGTCTCAAACATCAGCTTAAATTCCTTGGCAGTTTTCTCCTCATACTCCCCTCCGCATTCACATCTTGCTTTTCCCAATTCGTTCTTATCAATCTTTCCTGGCTTCTTGCATTTCTTGCAGACAACAAATAAATCGCTGAAACTTTCAATATGCCCAGAAGCTTCCCAGACTTTTGGATGAGTGATTATTGCTCCGTCAATCCCCGCAATGTCTCTTCTCTGCCTGACATGAAAATCCCACCAAGCTTTCTTGATATTATTCTTTAGCTCTGCTCCTAAGCTTCCAAAATCCCAAAATCCTGCTAATCCCCCATAAATCTCTCCAGAGGGATAAACAAAACCTCTTCTCTTGCAAAAGATTCCTAATTCTTCTATTGAAATGTCCTTAAAGACCAAATCAACTTTCTTTGTGTCAGCCTCTGAACCCATCTCATTTTTCTCTTCCATTCCCTTTAAGATTTCTTTTGCCTTTTTATTTGCTTCCTTTTCTGTCTTCCCTAGATAAGCCAGACATTTGCTAACAACTTTTTTCTCGGCTCGCTCTGTTTTATTCAGATAAAAATACTCTTTTCCGTGAATTTTCTTCTTGACAATAAATGCCATGTATTAGTCACTACAAATAGGTTTATAAATATTTTGCAGGTAGTGACTAATTAAACACTAAATATAATTTATCTATGAATAATTCAAAATTAGCTGTAACTGTCAATTCCCATATGTTGGAAAAAGAGTATATTTTAACCTTGACCAAAATGACGGAAATCTTGTCACTAAATAAGGATCCGGTTCAAACCAGATTAGTTCAAGATAAGGATATCCTCCTATTAACTCTTTACCATGCAGATAAATCTCCTTGCTTATAACCTTGACAGATTTTTTACCACTCTATTCGCACTCATTTCTTCACTCTCCAATTCTTGTGTATCATCTCTCTAACTTTATGCTCTGTTTTTCTTTTATGTTTTTTTATTCTGCTTACTACAAAAAAGGCAAATCCCAAAAATAACAAGATTAAAAAACCACTAACAAGATTGTCTGTTCCTCCAATTCTATCCAAGATAGTCAATCCGCTGATTCCTTTTCCCAGAACAATATTCTCTTTGACAAAGCCAGAATAAGTTTCTGAATTGAAATTAATAAGCAAGATTAAATCTCCAGAAAGAGTCTCGTCAATTGGAATCAAGCTTTCAAACTCTTTAACTGAGCTCGCAGAAATTTCTTTTATTTCGTCGAGCTCTGCGACCTTTTTGTTAGTGGAATCAAACAGCAAGAACTGAAGATTGACACTCTGGTCTTTTCCAACAAGCTCTTCAATAGAATAAACCACATTAACATTATTTTTTCCTTCTCTTTCAGCACTGATTAAATTAAAAGCCAATTGCCTCTCTGTAATTTCCACAGAAAAATCTTCAGATGCTGTTGCTTCTTTGCAATTTAAAGCAACTCCTAAATTATATTTTCCAGTAGCAGTATTTTCAGGAATATTAACATCAAAAACAAATTCATATTCTTCTCCTGCTGCAAATCCTTTAATCTCTTGTTTAGTAATCCACGATGCCAAAGCCCCAGAACTCTGAAACTTGCAGT
>CAZFNY010000147.1:0-1871 GCA_964520275.1 Candidatus Woesearchaeota archaeon
CATTCACCTTTTTACTGCCATCTATGTCTCCGCAGAAAAGGGGGCATTTTCCAGGACTTTGATCAATACCTAAAACAATTCTGTTTATTTTAGTTATATCTGCCATGGTTAATGATCTGTCCATATTCACATCAAGGCAACACATTAAAGTAGAATCATTAGTATGATAATATGGGTCAGAAACATTGTAAATAATTGATATTAATCTCGTTGCATCTTCTTGAGTTATGTTCCAGTCGCCGTTAATATCTCCTATGGATTGGTTAGAGATGCAGGAGAGTTGATTGCTTAGTTTATCACAATCATAACAACCTGTGTGCTGGGCGTCGTGATTTAATTGAGTCCAATCTTTTTTGTTTGGGTTCACATTCCCGTCAGTATCCAAAACGAATAATAAGGAATTTAAGTATTCACTTGATACAATTATTTCATATTTTCCATCTTTGTCTATGTCTTCTAAAACAGGAGATAACAAAATATCTCCCGGGATATATATCGGGAATCCATTAATGATAGAACCATTTGAATTCCAAGCATATACATACGCATAACCTGTCAGAAACTCCCCTGTAAAATCAACTTCCCAAACAGAGGCTATAATATCATTTTTTCCATCATTGTTTATATCAGCAACCATATTTTCAAGCGCATTTCCTCTCTTGGGCAGGTGCATACTACAATTCGGGTATATTTCCCAAGAATTAATTATAGTCCCCTTAATAGAATCATAAATATATGTTCTTCCACAATTATAGAAAGATAAATCCCCAAAAATAATTTCTGGGTTCCCATCTCCAGTTAAATCTCCAAAACTAGCCCCCCCAAAATTTGGCCGTTGCGAAGTATCCGACCATAAACGAGTCCCATTTGAATCAAAAACGATTAGAGTATTCATAATTTTATTTGCAAATTCGCTTTTACCATCATTATCTATATCTGCGGCCATTAATCCCCCACCATCATAATCATACACATCAGAATCATTCTCATCCGAATAAATATAATCATCATAAAAAGAGTTAATTATAGTTCCATTATAATTTATAATATAATAAGGTGTATTTTTCTCATAATAATAAACCTTCCAAATTATTTCAAGCACACTATCCCCATTCAAATCAGCAACAATCATATCTCCTACCGAAGGTAAACCAGAAGAATTAATTTCAATTGGCCAATTAGGTAGAATCTCTCCCTTATTGTCAAAAACATAAAGTTTGTGTTTAAAGGTCCAATTTTCCGAATCTCCAATTAGGGCTACGAATGTTGCAATTATTTCGCTTTGCCCGTCATTATTTAAATCTGCTATCACTGCTTGTAAATCTGGATCAAATTCAAGATCATCTCCCGAACAGTTAGCAGGAAATCCCTCTAAGGAACTTCCATCATAACCCCAGCCATATAGGCAGTAATTTGTGAGGTTTTTTCCATTGTAACTACCATTAGTATGTTCCTGGCCCCAACTAACAAAAACCTCTTTTTTACCATCATTATCTATATCTCCAATTGTGGGTGTGCTAAATTTT
The DNA here is from genome assembly GCA_964520275.1 of Candidatus Woesearchaeota archaeon. Taxonomy (GTDB): domain Archaea; phylum Nanobdellota; class Nanobdellia; order Pacearchaeales; family GW2011-AR1; genus CAZFNY01. Next base: position 1,527 of record CAZFNY010000147.1, read on the forward strand.
CCTGTTTGAAGAGGATATTCTCCAAAACTTTTCGTCCAAATAAGGTTTCCCAGATTATCATAAATATAGATATCATAGTTCCCTAAAACTGCTATTTCTTTAGTTCCATCTCCATCAAGATCCTCTACTGCTGGTGCTGAAAGGCGCCCACTAGATCCTCCAGGCATCTGAATGGGAAAACCTTCTCGATATACTGGGTTGCGTTGTAAACTGAGATTTACATATTTTATAGTATTGTCTGGGATATCTACTTTTTCTATGTAATCAAAGTAATAATTACTCTTTAATTTAATTTCTCTCTCTCCAGCCATTAGTTTAAATTCTGTGGGGGTCCTTCCCCTATAA
>CAZFNY010000148.1:0-1871 GCA_964520275.1 Candidatus Woesearchaeota archaeon
CCCCACAGCTTGCTGTGATTGGGAGCTTCACTTTTCTTGTTAACCAAAAATATTTTTTAACAACTCTCTCTGTTCCTTCTGGGTATAGGCAAGATACCCCAAAAATACCTCCATCATAAATCTCTCTTGTTCTTTTTCCATTTACTTTTAAAACTTCAACTTTTCCAAGATATTTTAATAGTCCCATCTTTTTTTCTTTCATTTAAACTTTATAAACCTTTCTTCCCCCAAAACTTTTTCCACTCTAAAATAATAAAATATATTTATAAACCAAATTTTATTCTCTCAAATACTTTTGTGATGATTTCCTTCAGAGGCAACGAGAGTTTACACAAGATAGTCCAGAAGCGAGTGTGGGCTCGAGCAGAGAGGAAGTCACGTGAGGGATAAAAAACCGTAGGTTTTTAAGATGGAAGCAAATTACACCCAGCAGAGAATGCAAGAACTCCAGCAGAATGAAGCATTTGCGTCAGCCTTTTCAAAGATAGTTTCGAGAAAATCAGGTTACAAGGCAGTCATAGAAAAAAAGCCAGTCATAATAATCTGCCATGGATGCGGAAAACAACTCGAAGAAGGAATAAAATTCTGCCCAGAATGCGGAACAAAAGTATGGATTAAACCAACAAAGTGCCCAAAATGCACAAAACCTATTTCTGAAAGTGATAAATTCTGCCAGGATTGCGGAGAAAAATTCGAGGCTCTGCAGTGATTATTATTTATTTCCCGCCAATCAACCTAACCCCCAACCATAATTAGTTAAAATTATCAGTAATTATTTTCATTAATTATCATATCCTTTTCGCAAAGCGACAATCTTTTATATGCCGGAATATTTTACTTTTCATGCCAACATTTGTAATCCAGGAACATAAATCAAAAAATTTGCATTATGATTTCCGCCTTGAGCTAGGAGGAGCCTTAAAAAGCTGGGCAGTTCCAAAAATACCCCTAATGGCAAAAGGAATGAAACGCCTCGCGATTCAGGTTGAAGACCATGCAAAATCTTATGCTAATTTTCAAGGAGAAATAAAAGAAGGTTACGGAAAAGGTATTGTGAAGATTTGGGATAATGGAAATTTCTCTCTTGAAAAAAGAACCCCAAAAGAAATCATCTTTAATCTTCAGGGGAAACGCCTCAAAGGCAGATATGCTTTGATAAAAACTAACTTTGGTAGCCAGCCAGAAAAAACTTGGTTGTTGACGAAACTGGGTTAAACTAATTTATACACCTAAGACTATCTTATAAACTTAACTAACAGATTTCAAAAATTCCTTGTATGCTGAGGTTTGTGGATTATTAAATAATTTGTTTCTAAATCCTGTTAACGTAAGAATAGATAAAGCTATACTTGTTTTTTTCTTTGGACTTCTTTTCAATCTATTTACAAAATTTTTTATAGAATAAAAACTCTTATACATCTCTTCAATTCTTAGTTGAAGTTCATAAGGAGTAAAATTTATGGGCCTTAGCAAAACATGTTGAGCATCATATAATTCCCAAGCTTCAGTTAAAACTCTCCCCCTATCTTTCACTCTTTGTCTGAATCTTGTGCCTGGAATTGGAACAGGAGTAAAATATTGCACACTGTCTAAATTATGATTTGCCCATTCTTCTGTTTCTCTTAAAGATTCTGGAGTATCTCCATCTCCACCAATCATCATCATTCCATGAACAAAAAATCCAGCTTTCCTAAATCTTGGAATTGCCCATAGATTCATTTTAGCATTGCTGGATTTTCCTAAATCCTTCAATGTTTCATCAGATAAAGATTCTATCCCAATACATAAACTATCTACATTTGCTCTCTTCATTGTTTTTAATTGAAAAGAAATCCCCACAGCTTGCTGTGGCTGGGTAAAAGCTATATATC
>CAZFNY010000149.1:0-1855 GCA_964520275.1 Candidatus Woesearchaeota archaeon
TATGCAACAACCCCAGATGCATTAAACATAAGAAATGGTCTTTCCCCTTATTTAAGCGACCATTCCTCAATCTCTTTTGACAATTTAGATAATTTATATGTCGCAGACAGAAGCAGCAGTGATGTTGTTAGTTATTTTATAAAAATTAACGCTCCTGGAGAAACTACCTCTGATTGGAGCTCAGAACAAAACATACCTGGCCCTACTGGAACAGGAGCCGTAGAGATAACTCCAAATATAATAGCCCAAGACTCACAGAATATTTTTGTATTTTTCAGAAACCGCTTGGCTAGCGGAAATATATGGTATACTCGCTCCACAGATGGAGGCAGCACTTTTCTCCCCATAGAACGAGTGACACAAACAGGTTCAATAAATGTAAGAATTGGCTCGTTTTTAATAGAGGGCAAGCCCGCAGTGATTATTCATTATGTAGATATCCCAGCAGATTCTATTGATTATCGATATTTTGTCTGGAATGGCTCACAATTTATAGCTAATCCTGATTCAGATGTTGTTACAGGAGAAGGTATTGGCAATAATAGAGCATATAGTATGAATTATGTTAATGGTTATATTCATCTAGTATATAATAATAGAAATAATGAATTAAGACACGCATGGAAGAGATACAATGATGGAAGCAGTGTATGGCATAATCAAGTAATAGATAGTAGTCCTTATCTTGTAAGGGTGGGAGGTTGGATGCCTTCTCTTTCTGTGCATGGAAATAACCTATATGTTTTTTATGCAAAACAACAATCAGATTCTGTAATAAATAACAATGTTTATTATAAAATATGGGATTCTACAACTCAAACTTGGAGCCAAGTGTACACAATCCTTGCAGACGGCCAAGATAACGAATACCCTCAGGGACCTCAAATAGTTAATCCTTCAGCAAATTACATCCCTGTTGCTTGGACCAGAAATGGGCAAATATGGTATGATACAATTCCTGTTTCTGGTTACACCTGCACAGACGCAGACACTGACACTTATTATCTTTATAATGCTGTAACCTGCCCTATGGGGAATGATTGCAATGATGCTAATTCAGCTATTCATCCAGGAGCAACAGAAATATGTGGTAATGGAGTAGATGAAGACTGTAGCGGAGCTGATTTAGTCTGTTCTATTTCTCCAGATGTCAACTCTGACGGAAAAATTAACATAATTGACCTTGCTCTAACCACATTTTGGCAGGGAAAAAACAATGGCCAGGGAGACTGGAACTTGTTCCAGCATATTGACTTGGATTCTGATGGCAAAGTCAGCTTCACTGATGTTCTAAGAGTGATAACCGGGATGTAGGTTTTTGTCCCCACTTCTAAATGACAAATACCAAAAGATTTATATACTATCCGGCATGTAATATTATTAAATAAATATGTTTATCAAAAAGAAAAATGTATAGTACAATAGATGAAAGTAAATTATGGAAATTTCATGTTGGAGATGAAGTAGAGACTGCTGAAAGATATGCAGTGGAAAAATATAATATAAAAACATGTATACAAAATCCGGTGGTAAAAAAGAGTGTTAGAGAATATCACAGAGGCAAGATAATAACTATAACTTCTTGTAGAGAATTGCTTGATAGTCTTATAACTTTTTTAGACACCCAAACCAATGAAATGATGCTCCTTAGAGAGATTGATCTTAAGCTATATGATGGAATTCCAAAAAATTTTAGAGATGGGCAATTAATTTCTGGAACAACTATTGAAGATGTACTAAACGGAGAATCAAAATGAAAAAGATTATAGCTTTACTTATTGCAGTGCTTATTATACTAGCCGGAACCATAGCTGTTTTAGCTGTGAACCTCTCAAACGAGAACCCAACAGGTTCT
>CAZFNY010000150.1:0-1853 GCA_964520275.1 Candidatus Woesearchaeota archaeon
CAATACATTTTTGTGAATCTAGGATATTTCCTACATTCAAATAAACTGAGTCATATTCATCATATGTATGGGCTGCCATTTGATGTGTCTGATTGGCTGAAATAAGAGTGTGCCCTTGAGGTTCAAATTTTGAAGAGGCTACAATCATATCAAGAGTTTTCTCTTGTGCTAAAGAGTAAGAGATTAAATCTGCTAACCAAGAGATGTCTTTAAACGCTAGAGGATTGACTTGATTCATAACACACGAAAACTCTCCTCCTAAGGGCATTTCGGGGTCGTAATTAGAAACTGGCCATTTTGAGGAAAGGTCTAGAAGCTCTTCGGAATCTTTAACTGGAACTTGAAAATTATTATATTTGAGTTCACCCCTCCCTAATTTTGATTTTACAAAATCCAGAGTATTATTACAATCTGAAGGAGATCTGCAGCTATACATCCTGAAATAAGCTCCATTGGGAAGAGTTCTGTATAAAAAATCAGATTCTGAAAGTGTTGAAAATGAAAGGTATTGATTTGATTCTGGGAAAAAAAGGGCTCTTGGATTTAAAATTCCAAATTTTTCTAGTTCCAAAAATCTTTTTAATTCTGCATCAAAGCCAGGCGAATTTAAATTAAAGAGATTATCTTTTCTGGTGAGAACACAAGAAATTTCCTGCCCAATAGGGGGTGAAACATGAGTATTTTCTGTCATTTCATTTCCTCATCTGATGATCTAAATTATAACTTTTAGCCTTGAAAAATTTCTTGGCGAACTCTGCAACAATTTTTGGCTCGTAAAACTTGCAAGAAAAAACATCCAGGAAAACACGGTTGGTTTTGTTTGCAAAATGGCCAGATATCAGAGAAGTTTCAATCAGCTGAGCCATTGAGAATCCTGCAACTTCTTCGTCTTCCCCGAAATCAACAACAACACATTTCCCAAATCTTCTCATCTTTATCAAATCACAAAGTTCTACGACAAATCGTTTTATTTCGTCGGCGTCCCTTATTATTCTTGGATCACAATTATGGAGATCTATCATTGAAGAAATCCCCCAAACTTTTTCTCTCTGATAGAATTCTTCTAAGCCCTCTAAAACCTCTTTCGTCATTTTCTATATTATTTTATAACAAATCTATTTAAAAACTTTTTCCCATAAGAAAATATATGTTGGGATAGGTTTAAAACTCCATAATGCTTAAAAATATTATGCCGACGATGTTTAGAGAAATAAAGACGATAAATGGAGCCAGAATTTTGGCAGGAAAAGACTCTGAAAGCAATGAGGCTCTGATAGCGCAAGCTGGCCAAACCGAGGAGATATTTCACACTGCATTGCCTGGAAGCCCATTTGTGAATATCAAAGGAAAGGCAAAAAAAGAAGATATAAAGGACGCTGCTATTTTCTGCGCCCGCTATTCTCGGGATTGGAAAAAAAACAAGAAAGATGTTATTATCCACTGGTTTAAGGGAAAGGATGTCTACAAAGAAAAAGGCATGAAAGCAGGAACTTTTGGAGTTAAAAAATTCAAGGTTATTAAAGTAAAGAAAGCAGAGGTAGAAAAATGTATGCCTTAGGCAATCTTCAGCTGGGAAAGAACAAACTCACAGAAAACTTCATAGTCACTTTGAAGAGTCATTTTGAGAAATACAGGAATATCAAGATTTCTGTCCTGAAAAATTGCACAAGAGACAGAAAAGAGATAAAGCAAATCAGCGAGGATATTATAAACAAGCTTGGCCCAAGATACACGGCTAAAATAATCGGCTTTACTATAATTGTGAAGAAGTGGAGAAAAGATATGCGAGAGGTTTAAATGCTTTGTCCGGAGTTAGCATCTTTTGAAGGTTGATTTGTCTTTTTAAGCTCTAA
>CAZFNY010000151.1:0-1838 GCA_964520275.1 Candidatus Woesearchaeota archaeon
TTAACATTTTTTAATCCTTGATACCTCGCCCTTTAGGGCGGGGTGATTCATTTTAAAAAGGGCATATTCGTAGCTGTTTCAAGCTAAATAAACAGGGCATAATACTTTCTATCAAACGCCCCCACGAGGACTCGAACCCCGATTACAACCTCCGCAAGGTCGCGTTCTATCCATTGAACTATGAGGGCAACACGCCCGCACCAGGAATTGAACCTGGATGCCACAAGGGCCTGGTGTTCTCTTCCTCTCCTAAAAAGGAGAGGTAGTGTCAGGAGAACCTTGGTTCTCTAACATGTTCGAGACCAGTACTCTACCATTGAGTGATGCGGGCTTTTTTTATACTTTCTATTATCTTCAAAACGGCGCCACTGGGAATCGAACCCAGGAGCCCCGAAGGGCCAAGATTTCCAATCTTGTGCACTACCATTATGCGATGGCGCCTTATGTTTTTTGCCATCACATCTAACTCCAAAGGAGGGGTTAGTGTAAGGGGAACTTTGGTGCCCCTCATATGCGATGGCGCCTTCATATTACAACAATTCTTAAAAACCCAGGCTTTTTAATCTTTACATGTTAACCATAGGGATTGACGATGCCGGCCGTGGTCCAGTCATTGGTCCAATGGTTTTGGCAGGATGCCTTGTCACAGAAGAGACAGAAAAAGAATTCAAGAAATTAGGGGTTAAAGATAGTAAGCAACTGACTCCTAAAAGGCGGGAAATGCTGGCAGACAAAGTCCGCGAAAAAGCAGAAACCTTTGAAATAATCTTAGTTCATCCAGAAGAGATAGATGGAGACGGAGACAGAAGAATAAAACTCAACGAGTTAGAAGCCATAGCGTGTGCAAAAATAATTAATAAGATAAATAAGGGGTTCAATAAGATAAAAGTTATTATAGACTGCCCCTCAACAAGCATTCTTAGGTGGACTGATTTCTTAAAATCAAAAATAGATAACCTCTCCAATTTAGAAATTTCATGCGAACACAAAGCAGATCAAAACCATATATCTGTCTCTGCTGCCTCTATCCTGGCAAAATCAGTCAGGGAAAAAGAGATGTCAAAGCTAAAAGAAAAATACGGGGAGCACATTGGTTCTGGTTATTGTTCAGATCCCCTTACACAAAAATTCTTGGAAACAAGCGCCAAGAAATATGCAGATGAGGGTATTTTTAGGAAAACCTGGGTGACCTGGAAAAATGTCCAATCTTCAATTGCCCAGAAAAAGTTAGGGGATTTTTGATAGTTTTAAACAGTTGCAAATTTATATCTATATATTTATAATAGTATCAAAAAATTATTTTGTAGAAATTTCGCAGAGTTTATTTTGAACTTCTTTTATTTTTTCTTGTTTTATTTTTCCTGCTTTGTAATTAATTCTTGAGATGTGAATTGTAAACAAAATAGAAGGCCTAATAAAACTGTCTCTAGAAATTCCTCCTGATTGAAAGTCATCAGCTCCCAACTCCAACAAATCTTGATCTGGTCTAGGCTGTCCTGTAATCTGGGATAGAATAACATTATCTCCTTTTAAAGTTGCGACAACTAAACTAAGTCTTTTCTTAGAATTCTTTATATCTGAAAATGGAAATTGAAGAATTATTACGTCTCCTTTTTCATAATGCGAAAAATGTTTATCAGCCATTATTTCTATATCAAAATTTACTTATGAAATTTTCTAGTTACAAGTCTTTCCACGCTTCATCTTCTTCAGGAGTGTTCCAAGTCTTTGCTAGAACATCTTCGCTTGCTAACATAGATAACATTGAATCGTCCATCTTTTCTTTCTTTAATTGAAAAGAAATCCCCACAGCTTGCTGTGGCTGGGTAAAAGCTATA
>CAZFNY010000152.1:0-1812 GCA_964520275.1 Candidatus Woesearchaeota archaeon
TCAAAGAACCGCAATTCAATCTAGAATTAAGCTCAAGAGATCTCAGCTGTTCTGTAGAAATACTGCTAGCATTCAAATTATCAACAAATGTGTCAATATTAATATGTTTATCATCTATCACAGCAGAATCTCCTTGAAACTTTGTTTTAAGATTTGTTTTCAACCCTCCTCTGATGCTATCCAGATAATTTTTCCTGAACTCATTCTCATTAATGACTCTCTGTCCAAAACTGTCTTTTTCTCCAAGCCCTTCTTGCAGAGTTTTTATCTCTTTATTCTGCGCCTGCAGCTCGCTGTAATAGCAGTCAACATCAGCATTTATCTGAGAAGCGTGCTTGACAAGGCACTTTTCTATTGTTGGGTATTCTGCAGAATTTTCCCTGACAAGATTCTCGCATTTTTGATACCATCCTCCTTCTCCTCTCATCACACTCTGCCTTGCAATTGCCTTTCCTCCTGTATTAGCAAAAAAATTCTTGACAGTAAGATAAGCATTTGTTGCAATGCACGCGGTTTTCAAGCCCTTGACAACTTTTCCCAATTTATCAGACTTGTCGCTCCACTCATTGATAGAATCATTCAGAGTATCAACTCTCTTTTTTATCTCATCAGGGGATAATTTAATTCCCCTTTTTTCAATCCCAATCTTAAAAGAAAAATTTGCCTCTGTGCCAGCATAATCAATCTTATCCTTGATTGTCACTTTAGCGACTTTTTTCAGGTTCACTTTTGTAAGAGTAAAAGAATAACCATTCAGATTTGTAGGAACATCTTTTACTAAAGTAGGTCTATCTGTTGCAAATAAAAAACGAGCGATAGTGTTAATTGTCCCTTTGTCCTCAGGATTAGTAATTAAACGTGTAGTTATTTGTGCAGAATTATCATCCAGACTACTAAGCTGAATATACTCTGGCTCTGGCTCGTTTTGATTTCTAACTCTAAAATCATTAAGATAAAAAGCCTGATTGTTTGTAAAAGTGATGCTCTGTGTTTGTTTATTAGGCCCTCTAATTGTTATTTCAGCGCTGTATTCTTCTGGGCTTGGCTCTTTGATTCCATTAAAATAAATCTCTGTAGCTTCATTGTTTACAAAAATACTCTGGCTTCGTATCCCAGAATCAGCAAGGCTCGCATCATCACAATATGTTTTCAGCACAGAATTGAATTCAGAATCAGGATATTTTTCCTTGAATTCAGTGCATAACTCCAGGCTAGTTCTTCTTTGATCAGAGCTGAAAGAAAGCTTGATCGCCTCAAACAATGCCTCTTCTCCTTTTGTCTTTTTGCTCGTCTCTGGATATTTTGTTTCTGGAAAATCAATAATATCCCGCCTAAAATCCTGCATTGCCTTGTCATAATTTTCTTGTGCCTCGCGTGTCAGCTCTATGTTTTCTGCAGAAGCAAAACCAGTAACCTGGACATTGGCTCCTGAAACCTCCTCTACATTTGCCGAATAAGAAATCTTTTTATAAGAAGCTCCTCTGACAAACCATTGATAATTCTTGATTCCTTCGCTAAGAATAGCTTTTCCTTGTCTATCAATCCAGGCAGGAAGATTATCTGAACCAGATATTGCTGTGACCTCACGCCCATTAACAACTTTAGAGATAGCGCTTAAATCACTCCCGCTTAGGTTTTCTATTCCCTCTGTGCTCGGCACAGAAAAAGTGTAAATATACAAATCCTTTACATGTGTTGTTCCTTTTTCACTTCCAATATAACCCACAAAAAGGTCTTCATTCCCTTCTTTTATCTTATCTCCAACACCTACAACTTTTGTAACTCCATCTACTTCCAATTCTACTTTAGGGC
>CAZFNY010000153.1:0-1762 GCA_964520275.1 Candidatus Woesearchaeota archaeon
TTCCTCATAGTTCTAGCATTTATCTTTGAGCCTGTCTTTAAAAGCCAAAAAGACAAAAATCTGCTTTTGGAATCGCTGGAATCAAAATTAAAAGAAGAATTCTCCTCAAACCTGACAACAGCAATAGTTTCTCCTACTGGAGTAAGTTGTCTAATCATTGCTAACCTGGATGTTGATGTGGAAGATGGATTAGATGCTATTGTCAAAGATTCTGATAATACTGTTATTAACTCCCAATACAGCGGAAATGATTTGATAATAGAGAGCACCATATCAACTCCTTTATGGGTCTATTATTCTGAGTCTAATTTTACAGACACTTCTACAACAGGAAGTGGGTGTGAAACTCCAGAAGTTAAATCAGTAAGAATGGAAAAAAAGGTTTTTGAGGAAAAGATAACTAATGGGATTAATAATTACGAAGCCCTGAAGACAAATGTATCTTATAATTTTGGCTTTTCTTTTGACTTTGCTAATGGCACTTCAATAAACACTCCAGAGAGAGATATTGCTGCAGAGGTTTATTCAAAAGAGATTCCAATCCAATATATAAATAAAGACGCAGATACTCTTTCAGGTAAACTAACAATCAGAGTATGGTAAAAAAAATTCGAATTTTTCCAAGAAATCAGAGAGGTTGGATAAGGATAGTCGAAGCTTTTGTTGCAATACTTTTGATAACCGGAGTTATACTTGTTGTCCTCAATAAAGGATATATAAAAAAAGAAGACCCTTCTCTGAAGATTTATGAAACAGAAAACGGCATTCTCAGAGAAATCAGCACAGAAGAGAGTTTGAGGAATGAGGTTTTGGGAGCTTCACCTCTTCCTGTTGAATGGATTGATTTTTCTCTAGGTGTTTTACTTGTGAAACAGAAGATAGAAGAGAAAACTCCAAGTTATCTTGAGTGCTCATCAAGAATATGCTCATTAAATGATGAATGTGTTTTAAACAGCAACCTAGATAAAGATATTTACGCAAAATCTGCTGTGATAACTGGTAATAACACCATTTATGATCCAAGACAGATAAAATTATTCTGCTGGATGAAAGAATGAAATTCAAATTTCTAGAGCATACTGCAGACATAAAGTTTCAGGCATTTGGAAAAAGCCTTAATGAGGTTTTTGAGAATTCCAGCCTGGCAATGTTCAATGCAATGTACGAAGGAAAAATCAAGTCCAAGAAAAAATTAAAAATAAGCGTCAAAGGAAAAGACTCCGAGAGTCTGTTGTATAATTTTTTAGAGGAATTTTTAATCTTATTTGACACAAAGGGATTTTTTCTGGCTAAAGCAAAGGTCAAGATTAATGAAAGTAAAAAAACCCTTAATGCAGAAGTTTTTGGTGATGATGCAAAAAACTATGGGATACATGTTGATGTTAAGGCCATCACTTACAGCGAGATGTTTGTGAAAAAAATAAAAGGCAAATGGGTCAGCCAAGTTGTTTTAGATGTTTGAAGACAACAATTTATAAAAACCAGTTTTTTCTTAAAAAATTATGAAGATGGTTGCCCAAATAAAATTCGGCTCTGCAAAGCACAACATTGTCAGCTTTGGAAACTTTAGGTATCTAGTTTATCTTTTATCCCAAAAAGAAGACCCAGATGCGATGGGGGAGTTTGTTTCCCTTATGTCAAAAGAACTAACTGTTCCTCCATCAAGATTTCATTATAAGGGAAAAGAAGGAGATGCTTATGTGTTTGAAGGTGACATCCTCTCACACACTAAAGTGTGGAGCTTCCTGAGTCCAACCTAATC
>CAZFNY010000154.1:0-1759 GCA_964520275.1 Candidatus Woesearchaeota archaeon
TGACACTGCCCTAAGAGTCTTTGAGTTAATAGCCTTAGTAAAAGAACTTCTTGTTAAATGCCTGTAAGCCATGCTGTCATTTGACTTGCCAATTAATTTTCCTTGTCTTCCGCAATTACCTCCAATACTTTTTTTATATAATTCCCTAATTTCACTAACAATTTTATCAGGATAGCCATATGCACTATTCCTAACTGAACATTTAAATTTCTTTATCATAAAATTAATGCATTCAATCTTACTTCTGTCTTCTCCAGAAATTCTAACAATTTTAAACATCTTTCCATCTACAACTTTATTTCCAATACTGGCTGAAATCCCTAATCTCAATAATAAATAAGTTAACTGACTTGCTAATCTATTGCTTTTAGTTGTAACAGAAACATCATTTAAAGATACTTCAGCATCTCCGTCAAAATAACCTCCCAAAAAAGAACCTACAAGCTCTACATTGGAAAGAAAAATCCTTTCAGGAATAAATTTGTTTTCAGAATTACAACTATCCAGTCCCTCCATCAAAACCCTTGTACTATTTCTCAATAAAATAGTATAAACCGGATTTTCTCTCCTGTTATCAATTCTTACAGTTGGAGAGTATTCAAATTTCTTCTCCACATAATTAACAATCCAGTTTTTTAATTCCTTAGAGCCAGTAGAAATTGAAAATGGATTAGAAGCCCCCTCTGCAACAAACAACCCAAGAAAATAAGCATCATCTCTGTCATAAAGACTCTCACTTTCAAGATTAATCTCATTCGGACAAGCAATTAAATCCCCTTTTTTAAGAAACATGGTTTGCTTCCAGTTCGCTCCATTATCAAAACTTAAAAATTGATGTTTACCAGTTATCTTAAGAATTCTTCCTCTTTTTGTTCTTACAATAAAAAGCTTCTTTACTTTTTCTTTATACAAATGACTGGCATTGACAACCTTTAGATTATCTCCAATCAGAGACAAAACTTTAACAGTATTTATTGGAATAACAAACCCTTCCTCAAATCTGAATTCATTATTTTTATTGTACTTGCCATAAGTCTCTTCAATTGTTTCGACATGCATCCTCGTATCATTAAAATAACTGACAAATGTATCCTTACCAACACATTTCCCAGAACCATAAGCTCCAAAAGCTTCTGTTATAGATCTACTTTCTATTCCTCTTCCACCCAGAAGTTCATTAAAATTTTTGCTTCCTGTTGTAATATAAATAATATTCTCTCTTTTTTTAGCATATTCCATCCCATCCTGGAATCCCAAATCCAACATGTTCCTAGCTGCCTGAATTGCTTTTCTTGCAACAGCAGGGCTGACACCAGCAGCATCGCCCAATTCTGCAGGACCCATAACAGCAAGAGACATCATGTCGTAAATTCCCGCTGCTTCAAGTTTCGCAGACACAGCAGGTCCAATCCCTGGAAGGTCGGTTAACTGCGGCTCTCCATCGGATTTTTTTGATTTTTTTGGTTTCTCTTCAACTTCTTCTTCATTCATTTCATCATCAGATTTTTTTGTTGCCATTTTTTATTTTTCAGCACCCATCAAATAAGGTTTAGGTAAATTTTCTAAATTAAGAATATATCTTTCTTGAGTTAACTCAGAATATTCTAACTTAGTAGTACCATCAATTTCTTCTATTAATTTCATTTTTTCATATTTATTAGTTCTCCTAATAAGAATTGCCGCTCCCTTTCCATCTTGTACACTTATAGCACAACCAAGTATCCTCATTAAGTTATTGTGCTCTACCATAATCTCTCAA
>CAZFNY010000155.1:0-1739 GCA_964520275.1 Candidatus Woesearchaeota archaeon
ATCGATAGATGCCAAACATCAAAAATGAACAATGATTTGACGTTTAGTTTCTACAGTGTTCCATAAAAAGCATTGTCATCATTCTCAATAGTTTTTGAATGAACTCTATCAATATTTATTCTTCCTCTTCTTGTTGTAACAATTTTTTGGATATATTTACTTGCTTGTATGTTATTGTATTTGAAGACTAAAATAACCACAACTGAATGGAATGCAAAAAAATTTGTTATTCTATGGGTTATTATTATTTTATGCTTTGTTGCATATGGTTTCTATAATTTAGGATGGAGTGATATTTTCATTGCAACCGCTGATGATAGCGGTGCAACAACACAGGGACTTAATGCAGTAGCCAACGCTAATAATCAATTTGCTATTGACTTATATAATGAAATAAATAAAGAATCAAATGAAAATATCTTTTTCTCACCATGGAGTATTTCAACAGCAGTAGCTATGGCTTATGAAGGTGCTCGTGGTGATACTGCTATGGAAATGCAAAATGTTTTTTATTTTCCAGAAGAAGATAGTTCAAGAAGATCTTCTTATGCGAAGATGCTGAACACAATCAACAAAGCCAGCGGTAAATATAAACTTCATACAGCTAATGCAATATGGTTACAAGAAGATTATCCTTTCTTGGAAGATTACAAGGATACTATTAGCAGATATTATTTAGGGGAAATTAAAAATCTTGATTTTGTTAAAAATCCTACTGGCTCAAGTTCTAAAATAAATAGTTGGGTTTCAAAAAATACAAACAACAAGATAAAAGAGATTGTTTCTCCAAGTATGTTTTCTGATTTAACTCGTGCAGTGCTTACTAATGCTATTTATTTTAAGGGAAAATGGGAACACCAATTTGATAGAGATGATACAAAACCAGAAGATTTTACCCTTGAATCTGGTCAAAAGATTAAAGTTCCAATGATGAGACTTACAGATGATGATCTGGATTTCAATTATGTTGAATCGAACGGAATCCAGATACTTGAAATGCCTTATCAAGGAGATAAAATATCTATGCTTGTTCTTCTTCCTAGAACAGAAATTCCAAATCAAAGGTTTGAAAGAGAAGAAATCCAGCCTCAATTAAGTGATATAAACCAACTTCAATCTGTATTAAGTGCTGAAAAACTCCAAGAATGGAGAAGTAAAATGAGGCCAGAATCAGTTTATATTTACATGCCAAAATATACTTTTGAAACATCTTATTCATTAGTAGATTATCTTAAAAGTATGGGTATGAGTTTACCATTTACTTGGCCAGGTGCTGATTTTTCAGGAATGGACGGAACCCAAATGCTCTATATAGACAAAGTTTTACACAAAGCATATATTGATGTATATGAAGAAGGAACAGAAGCAGCCGCAGCTACTGCGTTAGTTATGCTTAGTTCAGCTGGTCCTCGTTTCATAGAATTTAGAGCAGACCATCCATTCATATTTTTAATCCAAGAGAAAGAAACAGGAAATATCTTATTTATGGGAAGAGTAAATAATCCAACTCAATAATTCCCACCAAAAAAAATATTATCTAATTCTCTTCTTTTTAGAAAAAAGAAGCAAAAAAGCGACGACAACCCCCTAAAAAAACTATAGACACGACGACTTTGAGTTTTCCCTTCGGGACGTTGCACTAAAACTCAATCCCTATCGGGAGAACATAACAGCGATTAAGAGATTCCGAAGTCTTGCAGACTTCTCCACCCAAATTTTTTCTTCAGCTCTGTTCCGCT
>CAZFNY010000156.1:0-1731 GCA_964520275.1 Candidatus Woesearchaeota archaeon
TCAATCTGCGGATTAAAATCCGCAAAGGGTTTCTTTCAACTGGCTCGTCCTAAAATCCAATTGATTGTAATATTCAGTTAATAAGCTCAAGATTTACAATAATATATCAAAGTAGATAAAACCTTAATGAAAGAAGTATTGGTCTGAGGATATTTTTTACATTAACAATAACTCTGTGTTTTATTTTACAAGCAAATAGTTAATAATCTAAAGTCCATCCTCCCAAATATATTTATAAATAATCATTTCCTATTAAAAGAATGAAAATGGGTGATAAAAGAGGATTGTCTGAAGTAATCACAACTCTTTTGATTATAGGACTCTCTCTGGCAGCAATAGTGATAATCTGGGTTGTGATTCAAAATATAATCTCTACTGGCTCTGACCAAGTCAGTCTTGGAAAATTCACAATGGATTTGCAGATAGAAAAAGTATTGATAAACCCAGGAACACTGGAAGTCACAGTAAAAAGAAATCCAGGAAAAGGAGAACTCAATGGCCTGAAATTCATAATCTCTGATGGAACAAGCACAGAAGTGCTGGAAGAAAAAAACATCCAATTAGAAGAATTGGGAACAAAGACCTTCATCCTCGCCTATGATGGGATAGTAAAAGAAGTTTCAATTGCTCCAATAATCATCCAGAGCTCAGGAGCAGAAACCATAGGCGATGTAAAGGATGAGTTGACTTTCAGCGCAGAAAACACAGTCAAGAACATTCCTGGACTTGTCTCCTGGTGGAGATTTGAAGGCAATGCCAAAGATGAAGTTGATGGGAATGATGGAACGCCGGAATCGATGTTAACTCTTGTTGATGGAAAATATGGAAAGGCGTATCATTTTCCTGGTGGAACGAGTCTCCAAAAGATCATTAATGTCAGTGATAGTGATTCCCTCACTCCTTCCTCTTCCATAACCATCTCTGCGTGGGTAAATAAAAAAAATACTGAAAGAGAAACAATCCTTGATAAGGGGATGCTGGTTAGTGCCTCTTATTCATACTATCTTGACATTTCCAGTTCAAATAATATAATATTTTTAATAAGCAATGATGGAACAAATACAGGAACTCTTACTTCTTCTGGAACAATATCATTAAATGAGTGGCAACATGTAGTAGCAACCTGGAATGGAACTTTAATGAAAATTTATATCAATAGCCAAGAAGACCCCACAACACAGAGTTGGACCACTGGGTTGAATAATGATGCTAATGAATTAATTATTGGAGGAGCTATTATGCCTGCAAACACAAAATGGAACGGAACAATCGATGAAGCAATGCTCTTCAACAGGGCTTTGAGCGCAGATGAAATCCAAGGCATTTATAATCTGAATCTTGGGTAATTTAATTTGAGAATTATTTCTTAAACTCCCCACTCTCTAACCTCTCAACAAGCAAAGACAACTCTTTTCGCAGTTTTTCAGGAAGTCCCTTATTCTCTTTAAACCGATTATAATAAATTAACAATTGCTCAACATCTCCTTCTAACTTTAAAGAACCATCAGCTCCAAGCTTATAAGAAGCAGAAGACGCAAAAATATCACCAAAAATTGGATTTTTTACAGACATGTCTTTTAGGGAGATATTACAAGAAATAAATCGGGAATCATCCTTATCCTTCCCAGAAGAAGCACATAATGTCAAGAACCACTGGTCACCGCTTGCAATATCTAAAGTCGCTCGCTATAGACCAGTGGCATGAATAAGTTTAGAAAAAATCATTTAACT
>CAZFNY010000157.1:0-1711 GCA_964520275.1 Candidatus Woesearchaeota archaeon
GCTGGGGGAAACTTCACCCCACATTAAAAATGTGGAGATTTCTTCTCAATTAAAATATAGATGAGTTGGAAAAATTTGGATTATTGGTTAAGGAGTTATTATCTCTTCTATTCTTTCATTGATTTTATGTTTATCTTCATTGTTTTCACCATTTTGGGCACTTTTCCTATTTTATTATATTTCCCTTATAATGTACATTTTTATAATTTTTTTTCACATTTACTACCAACCTGTTTTTTTATACTTTATTATTGCAATATTTGAATCTTTTATTCTTGGCGCTATCATTGGAGGTATTATTGGAAAGATTAAATATAAGAAAAAATAAACAATCATGCGATTATGTCCTAAGACAATCATCTGAATTTTTGAGACACTCTGCGTCGGCGTTTTATGCTTTTACCCTTTCCTTGCTTTTATCTTACCACAATCAATCTTCCACTCACATCCCTTGCAGATACCTGAATTCTTTGACCACTCTTTTGTCCCAAAGCAAGCTTTTTCTGATTGTTTTTTTTGCAATTGACTTTTGACCATTAAAAATACCATCTCCGGGGATTTATATATCCTTAGGTTAAGCTAATTGAAGCCTCGCTCACATTAACTATCAATTATATCGATTTTGAATAAATAAGAAAAAGATAAAGTTAAATTAATATCTTTTTGGTTTTTTCTTAGCATAACATTCTTTACAGAAAACTGGCTTGCCGGTTGTAGGTTTGAAAGGCACTTCACATTCTTTCTTACATTCAGAACAAACCGCTTTATGCATTTCTCTTGGCTCGTTACTAAAGTTGTCTCTAAAACTGCCTTGTCTCGGACCACTATTAAATCCCATCTATGTGTTTCTCCATATCTATTTAAAATAACAATTTAGAAATTCTTTCTAATTTGTCTAATAATTATTAATATTTTGGGTATATAAAAGTATGTGAGTTTATTTATTTTGTATGCCCCGGGCATATGTATCCCCCTATTCTTCTGGTATGTGAGCGTGAACCCTTTACAAATGATAAATGGCAATGCAGGGGGTAATATCAATATTTCTGTAAAACTTTTAAGATATAATCATAAGATTTATCTGCCTGCTCCAGCATGAATTGATAATACTTTTTTGACCTTCCATTGATTGTTTGTCCAAGAGCATTAAAATAAGATAGTTTATTTTCTTTATACACCACTATAGAATAATATCCTGCACTCATTAAAATTTTGTTCATAATCAACCTACCTGTTCTTCCATTGCCATCTCTGAATGGGTGAATCAGCTCATACCTCTTATGAAATTCAAATGCTAAGATTAAAGGGTGAATTTTGTTTTTGCTAGCTCTGTACCAATTTAGTAAATTAGTTAGTTCTTCCTGCACTTTTTCAGGAGGTGTTGTCTGCGAGTTTCCAACAATAACTTCTTCTTTTTTAAAACCTTTAGGATAAGGAATATTTCCAACCATAAACAAATCTTTTGCAAGTATATGATATAATCTTTTTATTGAGGTTAAGTTAAATTTAAATGATTTTTGTAGATATTCAAATGCTAAAATTGAATTTTCTACTTCTTTTACTTCGTTTCTATCATTATATTTTGTATCTCCAGTATCAATAATTTCCTTCACTCTTTCAGGAGGTATTTTTGACCCTTCAATGTTATTGGAATTAAAGATAAACTCTTTAGCAAATTCAGTGTTTACGTCTTTATTACATTTTTTTCCCT
>CAZFNY010000158.1:0-1707 GCA_964520275.1 Candidatus Woesearchaeota archaeon
GAATTCATGATTTATAAATCTTTCTATTAATAACTACTATAGAAAAGTAACAAAGTTAGAATGTTTTCATCTTCTCTTCTTGTCCCACTGATTGATATAATCAAAGGCCGCCAAGGCAGCCTTACATCCTTCTCCAGCAGCAATAACAATCTGCTTTGCAGGAACATCTGTGACATCTCCTGCAGCAAAAATTCCAGAAATATTAGTCATGTTCTCTTCATTGCTTTTTGTGCTTCTGAAAATTATAATCTCTCCCCACCTGTTTTTCTGCACATCTGTAAAATCAGCTTTGTTCACAAGCCCTATCTCAACAAAAACACTTTCAACGCCCAAAAAAGCCTCTTTCCCTTGTTTTTCATACTTTAATCCCTTAACCATATTTTTTCCTAAAATCTCGTTGATTTTAGCTCCGGTAATCACTTGTATTTTCTTTTCAGCCAAAACCTTGTCCCTAAGATAACTTTCTCCTCCTAATTGAGGCATTGCTTCTAAAAGATAAACTTTAGTTGCATACTTTGACAAAAACAAACAAGCATCTAATCCAGAATTTCCTCCTCCAATAACCGCAACAACCTTGTTTTTATAAATAGGAGCATCGCAAGTCGCACAATAATTGACCCCGTTTCCAAAAAATTCTTCTTCTCCAGCTACTCCTAATTTCCTCGGGCTTTTTCCGCAAGCAATAATGACTGCTTTTGATTCATAAGTGTTCCTTTTTGTTTTCACAACACAGCCTTTTCCCTTTTTGCTTAATTTCACTATTTCTTCTTGCTTGACTTTTATTCCATAAACTTCCATATGTTTCTGAAAATTTCTGACTAATTCAACACCAGAAACATACGTTGTCCCAGGATAATTTTCAACAGCAGAGCTCCACGCCATCTGGCCTCCAACATCCAGACTTATTATCAAGAAATTTATCTTTCTCCTTGCAGCATAAATTGCAGCACTCATGCCAGCAGGCCCTGCTCCAATGATTATTAAATCATACATAATTCACTCTTCCTCTTTTATATATTTTATATAACTAAAAAAAGTTTAAGAGTTTAATAAAGGTTTTGATTTTTAGAAAAAAATATAAAAAATTTAGTTCTATTTTTCGGGAGAACCTTCGGCGCTCGTGAATACCACAAGTGAACCACCGCGACAAAAAGGATTCCCGTAGCAACTGAAGACAGCCCTACCCGAACCCGCGTCGAACCTCGCGACAGCATCTTGCCTGGGGCTATAAAAATAAATAGTCTTGCCTGGCTCGTATTTATCAACAGGAGCTCTTTTAGTAGGCAATCCTTGATTGTTTAATGACCCCAAATCAGCCCAGCCATCTTTCTTTAAACAATCTTCAAGAGGAGCAACTTTTATAATAGGTTTATCTTCTTCATCCAAGCCCGTAATTGTAGCTAAATTTAACCCTAAAAATTCTGTTCCTTTCGGAAAGCCAGCGTTTAACCACACCCAGCAATTATAATTTAATCTGCCTGCGTAATTCTCTAGTTTTTCTCCTTCAATTAAATTCCCATTAGCATCATATAAAACTCCTGTTCCATTTAAAGCATTATTTACATTTCTTAAATGAGGCGTGAATCTGGCAGGTGTGGGAATTGTTAGACCGCTTTTTAATACTTCAATATGTGCAGGAATATATTTATCGCCAGTGAAGCTCCCAATCACAGCAAGCTGTGGGGCTTCTAAATACTAAAAATCACT
>CAZFNY010000159.1:0-1660 GCA_964520275.1 Candidatus Woesearchaeota archaeon
TTAAAATAAATTACTATATAGCCTCTATCGAGCAATTTAACAATCCAGAGATGTATGCTGAGCAACAAAGTTTTTTTGAAAAAATCAAACGAGTTGAGAAATTAGCGGTTATATTGGGAAGGCTAGAGAAGAGAAAAAGAGAAGGAGATATCTATTATGTGGAAAAAGCAAGTGATGTTAATCTTGCCTTAGATTTGGTATTAGATTCTCAAAAAGGAATTTATAATGGGCTTATCTTATTTCAAATGATGGGGATTTTTCTGGGGCAGTTTCTGCTGCAAAAGATTTTGGCAGAAGTATAATTTATGTAGCAATAGGCAATAAAAAATCAATTTCTCATCATCTCAAAAAAGTAGCTTCACGAACATTATACATTACAAAAGAATTTATCGAAGATTGTAAATTATGAATAAATAGAAACATTTTAAATACAATTATTTCTTCTTTCTATTGGGCCCGGGTAACTCAGCCTGGATAGAGTGCTAGCCTTCTAAGTGTAAGGAACCAAGGTTCCCTGACAATCAACCTCCTTTCGGGAGAGAAGAAAGCTAGAGGTCGCAGGTTCAAATCCTGTCCCGGGCATTCTACTAAGTAAAATGACCTGACGGAATCTATGATTCTAGTCTGGGCATATTTTTATAACAAGAAAATTTAAAAGCAGTAGCTGCTGTATTGTTGGGTATTGTTTACGCGGAGGTGGCACAGCGGCTACTGCGGTCGGTTGCAGCCCGGCTTTTCGTGGGTTCGAGTCCCACCCTCCGCTTAGAACACAAGTGTTCGGGTTAGAAAATGCTTATAAATAAGTGTTTTCTAACTCTTTTATGGCATTTGTCAAGATAGGAATACACAAACAGAACTTAGAGCCAAGAAAAAGATTATTCAAAAAGAGATTTCCTTCCGAATCTCCTTATATTGAAGAATTTCTAAAATTACTCTCTGTTGGAGAGATAAATAAAGGTCAGGCTGTAGGAGAAGTAAGGCAATTGAAATATCTTGATTTACTCTCTATCTTTTTTGACAAATATAAGCAACCACTTTCTAAGCTAACAAAAACAGATATGCAGGATTTTATTGATAAATTAAATAAAGACAGAATAAGAAAGCAAAACAAACAACCTTATTCTCCTGCTACTAAACAAGATTTGATGATCTCTCTAAGAACTTACTTTAAATGGAGACTTCCAAAAAAATATGTAGAATTAACAGAATGGTTTGATACTAGAATTAAAAAAACAACTCCTGAAACATTAACTGAAGATGAAGTAGAAAGATTACTTAATGCTTGTGCAAATAATATGGATAGGTTTCTAATCTGTGTTCTATTTGATTCTGGAATGAGGGCAGAAGAGTTTTTGAACGTTAGATTTGAGGATATAACAAATACTACTGAAAGTTTTCCTTATTATAAAATTGAAGTTAAAGAAGAATATTCTAAGACAGACGGCAGGACTATCGGGTTATACTGGAAAGATAGCACAAAGGTTATGAGGGATTATCTTGCTGAATGTGATAAAAAACCTAAAGAGCCAGTTTTTAAGAAAGATTATGACGCAGTCAGAATGTTTCTCACTCGCCTTGGAAAAAGAGTTTTAAATAAGAGAGTTCACTTTCATTTGTTTAGAAAGTCTAGTGCAACTTTTTATGCTTCTAGATTAAATAG
>CAZFNY010000160.1:0-1647 GCA_964520275.1 Candidatus Woesearchaeota archaeon
GATTTTTAGTATTTAGAAGCCCCACAGCTTGCTGTGATTGGGAGCTTCACTTGTCTTAAACAAACCCCTTATGGATTTGCTCCAGATATAGAATTTATTAAAATAAATTATAGAATTTATTAAAATAAATGAAAGCACATTAACCCAATTGAACGATTATTTAAACCATTGTATTGGCAATAAACCTGTTTTTTTGAAACATATTAATACTGGAGAAATGGCGAGAGTTTCTAGGGAATTATCCTGACTTCTTGATTAGAATTCACTCTTTGCTGTTTTCAAATAGCCGTTTCTTTTCAGCCATTCTATCTGGTTTGGCCTGTATTTGAATATCACATCACCTTTGTTTTTATCAAACTCCCAGGGCTGGATAATCACAACATCTCCTGGGCGAAGCCATAACGCTCTTTTGAGCCTTCCAGGAACCCTGCAGTTTCTGCTTTTTCCATCAAGGAAAGCCACTAACATCTTGTTTCCTCCATGACGCTGTTCTATAATCCCGATTACTTCTTCTTTTCTTGGAAGTCTTACTCTTGTTATCTTTTCTTCTGAGCTGTCTTCTTCTGCTGGTTCTGCTTCATTTATCTGCTTGAATTCTTCTTCCATAATTTAAAGAGAAAAATGTGTTTTATAAATATGATGTTAACAAGAATTAAACTTTTAACTCAATTCCACGAATAATTTCATCTCTTATATCTTCTTTTTTTTTAATAAATAATCTTTCTTTAAAGTAATTGGTGATATTAAGATATATCACCCTTAATTTATATTTTATGGGGTGTTTTGTTTTATAGAATAGCTGTGGTGTTGTTACTGGATTGGGCCTGCTTATAAATTGTGTCCATACTTCTCTGATCACCTGGCCAGGGTTATCTATGGGTTTCAACTCACCACCTTTTTCCAGATAGTCCACATAGGCCCGCCAAACCTCTAGAGATAATTTTTATTCTTGGCATACTTAATTTAGAGTAAAGAAGTTAATAAATATTTATATCAGAATAAGTGCAAAAGGGATACCATCTATTTCTCCTATTTGATCTTTTGAGATGATTCTTGCTTTGAGAGCAGCTGTTGTGGATTCTCTGCCAACTATATTAAATGTTGCGTCTTCAATAGCCATGTCACGCATTAGGATTATTGTTTCTTTTTCAGAGGTTTCTCTTCCTTTGTAGAAAGACTCTTTGATGTCTAATTGGGAATTTCCTTCTTCAAAATACTTCCCCAGAAGTTCAGAGTCACAGACAGCCACAACATCTCTGTATGTTTTTATTATATTTATAAACATTGTAAGGGCAATTTCATTTTAATTCTAATTCGAAATTAAAAAGATTTTTTTGCACCTTCTTTGATTGCTTTTTCTGCCTTGTCTTTGGACATCATGGCGCACATCATTGTCCCACATGCTGGGCATTTTCCCTTTGCCATGTATCCGCCTCTTGCAGTCTGAACAATCACTGGGTCTTTCATCTTTTGACCCTTTTTCTTACATTTTACGCAATAAGCTTCAACCATTTTTTTCTCCTTTTGATTTAATTGATTCAACGAATCTTAAACAGAGTATGAATTTTTGTTTTATAAATGTTGTTGAAAGGGAGCTGTGTTGCATGATTAGGGCAACACTACAGGTATAACCTGTAAACTTGCCTT
>CAZFNY010000161.1:0-1641 GCA_964520275.1 Candidatus Woesearchaeota archaeon
CACTTCGTCAGTTACTATGTGTCCTCCTGAAGTTATCTGGACAGAAAGTTGCGAGTTAACACCACTTGCACTGATATTCAATTGTGGGGGTATTCTGGAATAAAGCGTGGTTTCTGGATCTCCAAGAAGATTTAGGCCATAATTTAAAGGTATCATATAAGAGTATTGGAGTTTTCCATTTGAAATAGCAATACCTAAAGGTTGATTAAAATTTACAGCAAAATTAATAATTGGTCTCATATGTATATATGAACTATCAACCCATCCCCAACGAGAATAGCCAATAAAAGCAAAGGCCCCGGTATTTAGCGATTTTAAGAAAGTCTCTGCAACAGAAGGAGAAATCCCAAATACTTTATCTCCATCAAACATCCCATTATCGCAGGAGACTGAAAAAACTGCGCTAGGTTTGTTTGTATTTTCTAAGGCTTCAATAAAACCATGACCATATATAGGAGTTTCTGCTCCTGAAAGAACATAATAATTACCAGAATTACCATATCCATTACCTTTAGCTCTAAATCTATCAACAAACCCATGGGAAAAATACCCAATTATCCCATATCCTTCAGATAGTTTATCTATTATCTGTCCTCCAAAAGGAGATGATGGAGAGATATCACTTCCATTAATTTTTTCATCAAGAGTAGAATTATCTATAGCAAATATAGTAAAATTAGAAGTAAGATTAGCTACAAAATAATCCCCTTGGTCATAATCAGGAGAAGGAATATCACGCATTTGATCAGAAGCAAATGTAATAACTTTAGTTAAATATGAAGAATCACCATTTCCAGGATTTTTTTCATAATTAATTATTTTCTGAACAGCAGCACTAACATCTGCATGAGTATTTAATGGAATTCTGCCTACAAACACATCTGAGGAAACGTCACCACTACTAATATTATCATGTGAAGGTTCTCCCCAAGCCCCATCATTGTCCAAATCCCAATTTTTATCCATTTCTGAAAAATATAAATCACAAACCAGAAGGTCGTCAAGAGAGACAAGAGAGACATTATAGATTACATTATAATAAAAACAATATCTTATTGGAACAACATCCTCATCTCCACCTAAGAGAACATATTTAAGTCCCTTATTTTGATAGAGCCACTGAATTGCGTGTCGCAACTTTTCAGCATCATCTCTCATTGAGAGAGTAATATTTGGGGGATTAGCATTAACCCAACTAATAAGATTATTAACGGTTCTTATTTTTGTTACTAGCCCTTTCTGACTCTTCCACTCTGCAAGAGGCATAAATTCATCAACAAGATTGTCATTTGTAATAATCAGATAATCTACTTTTGTCACATCAGGGCCAAAGGGGTTTGAAATAATATCGTAAGGCGTAGCAGGAGTTGAACTCAATGTATCTTGTGAATTAGTTTCTTTAGCAATTATTTCTGGATTTGCCAGCAAAGGCAAAATATACTTTGATTCTCCAATTCTTGTAGGCATTGATTCATCTTCCAAATAAAGATTAAAAGTAATCTTGGTTATAATTCGCAGTTTATTCTGCAATGGATTATATCGCACAGGAGAAAACAATAATTGAACCATATTTCTTCCTTGAACTTTAGAATTTGAAGTCATCTCTAAAAAGTTTTGGGGATAAAACGAATCCGCATTATA
>CAZFNY010000162.1:0-1607 GCA_964520275.1 Candidatus Woesearchaeota archaeon
CAATCATAGTATCTCTCCTGCCAGCACCTCTATGTCCTAAAAAAAGTCTGGCCTTATACTAAGTTCCCATTGATAAAAATAGAAAATTACATTTATAAAACTAATTATCCTCTTTACTAAAATGCAAGACAAAATAACAAGTCAAAAACTCGAAAAATACTTTAAACTGACATCAACCGCCCTTGAGGAAGTCAGAAAGAATATAATAAAAAGAAAAGAAAAAGAGGCAAAAGAAATAATTGACATGGTCTCTAATTATCTTTCTGACGCAAAGTATTTTGAAAAAAAAAGAGATTTTGTAAATGCCTTTGCAGCCATTAATTATGCTCATGGCTGGCTTGATGCTGGAGTCAGATTGGCTATTTTCAATGTGAAAGACAACAAGCTATTCACGATAAAATAAACTCTTTACCATAAACATACTATCTATATTCGAAGACACATTCTCCACAGGCCCTAAATCTTGAAATCCCAAAGCCCCATAAACAGATATTGCCGTGCTATTGTGATTATCTACCTCTAGAAGCAAATTAGGAATTTTTTCTTGAACTGCAATTTCCTCCAATTTTCCTAGCAACATTCGACAAAAACCCTGATTAGGTACAAATGAATGCATTTTTTGAATATGCAAATAACGCCCAGATGATATGTCCCCAATTCCAAATTGAAGATATGCCCGTTCATCATCATTAGAATCGTAAACCTTTAAACAACCTTCTTCTTTAACAACTCTATGCTGCAAGGCGTTGTCTTCTCCTTGTAAAGAAGAAGGAGGCATTATATTTATTAAGAGTTCTGCTTCTTCCTTAGAAATTTCTTCACTTAATAAATTATCAGTAATTCGTAAAATTTTTCTTCGATTCATCACAAGAGTAAAAAATAAGGGTTTAAAAACCTTTCAAAATGTTATTCCTCTCTCGGAAAAGACAGCAATGGTCTTACAATGCAATTAAGAAGACTGTAAAATGCCATTCTTTTATTATTAGAGGCAAAAGTCGCCTCAAAGATATAGGAATCCCCTCTCCTATAACTCTTGTTATCCTTTAGAAACTTCCAGTATTTGTTTATAGATTGCCTTCGTTTTTCTGAGATTTCTATGTCTGAAGCTGGCTTTTCAATGCACCTACTCAAATGCTTACCAATGATTGTCTCACCTCCTTCTGGAGGATAAATCAAAAGCTCAAGATTATTCGCCTTATCCACTTTAAACTTAAATGCAAAATCTCCCAATTCTAAGTATGTCGAATCTTTCGGAGAGGTATAAACTTCTTTGTCAGAAAATTCTCTCTCTTTAAAGTATTTTAAAAACATACCTGCTAACTCGCTTTCTAATACCATTAAGATTACAGAGAATTCCGCTTAAAAACAATTATGGTTCTGAAAAATATATATCATAAAAGTTTAAATATAAAAAACCCATTTTAAAAAAATGGAAACCATACTGATTCAAGAAACCGACTTTGAAAAGGCCAGAACAAAGATAAAGCAGAACAAAGGAAAAATAATTATTTTCTCCGGTGAAGATGATGAATTAAACAGGAAAATTCTTGAAAAAGAACAGATAAATATCCTTTTATTGAATCAATCCAAGAGAAAAGATTGGCAGA
>CAZFNY010000163.1:0-1580 GCA_964520275.1 Candidatus Woesearchaeota archaeon
CGGGATTTCATTAGTTAATTTGTAGTATAATAGTTTTGAAGTTGCAACACCCATTGGACAAATAACTACAACTTTTCTTTTGCTTGGTTGCTTTAATTTTTCAAGGGATGCTGCAATGTACATTGCGATGTAGCCTTTTTCTTCATCGGGCATTTCTAAATGAAATCTATCTTTGATCATTTTAGAAGCCCTTTCTGCAATAGCGTAAGCGATGGGATATTCTTTCTTAACTATCTCCAATGTAGGGTTTTCTATTTTAACGCCCATTTTGATCTTTGTGATTGTAGATTCGAGATGATGAGCTAGCATTGAGATGGATTTATCCTCTTTGTTTATTGGCAAACCTAATAATTCATCTGTAAGAGAAGTAATTTCCTCTGCAATTTTCTTGAATTTTGAAGTGGTTGTAAAACTCACTGTGTCTTCTACTTCTTGTGTTTTTGCTCCTATAAATTTTAAAGCCAAATAAGAGATTTCCTCCTCAGTGAACCTTACTTGAAATTGTTCTTCAAGGTTATAGATGTTGTCTTTTATAGTTAATGATATTGGATTGTATAGAATTTCAGCAATCTTTTTAGTTTCAAGATTTATTTTATGGTCTCTCTTTATACGTTTAATAGATACTGCAATAGAAATTGCAAGGTTCAGCAAATCTTCATCAACAAATCTCTTTTTAATGTGTGTTTGAACTTCATCTATGAATTTTTTAATTGCATCTAAGTTTGTATTCTCGAAAACTCCAAGCAGATTATGTTTTAGATTCCCCTGTGCAAATTCTAAAGCCACTGTTTGAAATTCAAATTCTAAGAAATTTTTGATGGAGTCTATTATGGCATCTCTTATGTCTTCTTCGTCTCCTTTGATGTAATAGCCAAAACCAGGTTTTCCGAAAACCTCAATTCTTTTTTTTGAAAGCCACTCTTTAACTTCACGAATGTATTTAACAGTAGTAGGTCTTGAAATATCGAGAAATTCACATAGATCTTCAATTGTTGGAATTTTTTCCTTCGAAAGAAAAATCTCTGCCGTGTACCAAATTTTCCCTTTTCTATCAAGAAGCTTATTTCCAAGAAAAGTAAGTTTTTCTTTAAGACTTTCTATTTTCTCATACGGGCCATCTATTTTTAAGCCTATTTTTGGCTTAGCTATGAGTGATAATCCATTTTCTTTTAAGAAGTTTTTAAACTGAGGAATGTCCTTTCTGAGGGTGTTGATATTAACATCGATTTCTTTGGAAATCTTAGATGCAGAAACAGGATACTTTTGTTCCAGAAGATAGAGAATAATTTTTATATGTCTCCCTCTAATCTCAACCATCAGTTAAAATTATACCATATTTAGTAAATTCTTGTATAAGTTGTATGAGTTACATACATTTTGAGATACTATGGTTCATGTCAAGAGGAAAAACATAAATTTTCATCATCTATGTAAAGAGGCTTGTATTCTGATTTATTTACATAGATTTAATGAACTATTATAATTTAATGAACAATTATAAGAAGCTTTTATACAAGCTATTAGGGCAACTTCAAATATTGAAAGGTTACCGTTTGATGCAGGTCCATCTGTTGCAAATC
>CAZFNY010000164.1:0-1572 GCA_964520275.1 Candidatus Woesearchaeota archaeon
TTTACAGCAGAGCTTATCTTATTTGTCGAGGTAACCTTATTTCGGGATAATACAAAAATGAACAACAACAACGTTTTTAAACTAATTTTATCAATGATAAATATTAAAGATTAGAAATTTTAATTAATTAATCAAAACATGGGACTAAAAAGCGCTAAGAAATTAATTGCGAAAAGAAAAAAATTTAGATGGAAAGACAGGCAGTATATAGTTAGAGCCCTGAATCTTTATGCCAAGTCTGACCCATTAGAAGGGGCTAATCAGGCAAAAGGAATTGTGTTGCAAAAAATTCAAAAAGAAGCGAAACAGCCCAATTCTGCAATGAGAAAATGCTGCAAAGTTCAATTAAAGAAAAATGGAAAATCTGTCACTGCTTTTATTCCAGGCAATCTTGCCCAGAAATTTATTGACGAGCATGATGAAGTCATGATTGAAAGAATCGGCGGGAAACAAGGAAGAAGCAAAGGAGACATTCCTGGGATCAGATTCCAGGTTATACAAGTAAATGACCAGCCATTGCACAGGCTAGTGCGTGGCCTGATTGAAAAAGGTAGAAGATAATGATAGAAACAAAACAAATCCCAAACTTCAAGATATTTGACCTTTATGATCTTTCAGAGATAAAGGTAGAGGAGCCAGGATTAAAATCCGTTATAAACTTGCAGCCAAAACTGATATTGAAAAGCCACGGCAGAAATGTCCAGAAGTTTGGCCAGACAAAAGTGAATATTGTGGAAAGATTGATGAACAAGCTTTCGGTTTCTGGGCATAGAGGAAAAAAACACAAGATAGAGCTTGGAAAATCCACAGGAAAATATTCTAGGAACATGAAAATTATTTTAGATGCCCTGCAGATAGTGGAAAAAAAGACAGGAAAAAATCCGGTGCAGGTGTTGGTAAAGGCTATTGAAAATTCAGCTCCAAGAGATGAAATCACAGTCATTGAATATGGTGGAGCGAGATATCCCCAGGCAATTGATGTGTCTCCTTTGCGGAGAGTCAATCTGGCATTGAAATATATTATTCACGGAGCTTCGGATAAAGCGTTCAATAAAAAAAAGAATATTGTCCAGGCAATTGCAGAAGAGATAATTCTTGCTTATGAAAGCAATCAAGAAAGTTTTGCTATGAGAAAAAAGAATGAAAGTGAAAAACAGGCGGATAGTGCTAGGTAAAAATGATAATTTGATTAATCACTTGCCTTCAATCTTTTTCATGACATAACTCACACCAATTCTCTTAACTTTTTTATGATAAAAATTCTTAATTTCATTATAAATTTCTGTTCCTCCAAGGTAAGTTAAAACTGGCAGACTAACAACAAAAACGAAAGGAGTTATTACAATTTTCTCAAGGAGAGATTGCTCTTTTGGAGCTCTTGAAGGAGGGCCGTCTTTAACCGCGTCAACATATAATCTATCTGGGGTCATTAATATTTGTGCAGAAATGGGTTTTTATTTTTTTCGGAAATAGCTTCCTGGGGCTTATTTGAATTTGTATTTAAATTTTTCCTTTTAAGGCTTTGGTGAAACCATATAAAAAAGGGTGACTTACCACTTTCAACAAAAAGGA
>CAZFNY010000165.1:0-1568 GCA_964520275.1 Candidatus Woesearchaeota archaeon
TTCTATACCATTAGAAGTTGCATATCCTGCTTTTCTTTCAAAAAATTTATATTGTTCTGTCATTTTTAGATATACTCTCTTGTATACACAGACAAGTATACACTATTTAAAGATTTCTGTCTTTCCAGTATCTCCGAATAGACAAGCCGATTAAGACGGCTCTGTCTACTTCATAGGCATAAAATAGAGAAACATTGCTTCCCCCTAAAGACCACAATTTCTTTATGAAGATTCTCTATTTTCAACCTTACAATATCTTTTTGAAACATTAGCCATCTCTATCAGAAATTCTTTAAAACTTACTTCGTCTTTGTAAAAACAAATCCAAATTGTTTGAAGCATTTGCTCAAACATAAAAAAGAAATATCTTATTTTCATATCTGTTGATTTGCATTTTATTCTTGCCTCATCTTGAACTCTGAATTGGGTTTCAATTCTCCATCTTTTTTTGTAAGTAATTACAAGATTGTTTAATAAAATCTCCTCCACATTTGTTGCGAAAACCCAATCATAATTTTTTTCACTTCTTGGATCATAAATTTGTTTTAGAAAAATCAGAATATTTTCTCCAGGATATTTACTCTGATTTTTATTGACGGTAAAATTGTTATAAATCGCAACTTGTTCATCTATTTTCATAGGATAAAGAATTTCTTTCTTATCTTTGTGCTTTGGAACAAAGATAAGGTAGGGATAATTTAATTTTGTTAGTTCATACATTAAATCTTTGTCAAAAAATCCTCTATCAAACAATATCAACTTTATTTTTCCAATATAATCTTTTATCAAAGATAAGCAGTGTATAATTACACTGCTTTTGTAATGTCCTAATCTGATTGGAATAGAAATCAATGGTATTTTTTCAGGAATATCGTCGGAAATAATGCTACAAGTTATAAATTTGAAATGCCCAGTTATTGCGTCTTTGCCAGTCCATCCATGAATATCAAATCCTTGAACATCTCCATAAAAATCTTCTTCAGTATAATCAAAAGCAAGAACAACTTCTTTTTCATTTAACTTTAATTTTGTAGACAATCGTTTTATATAATTTAGATATGCTTGGGTAGTCATGTTTATTGGAGATTCTTTTATCCGACGGTAAAGTGTATCTGCTTTATCACCAATTGTTTCGATATAAGTATTATGGGCTGAAGCCTCCATAATAGAATTTAGCAGTTCAAATCCAGTTATTTTATTTCTTTCATAATCTAAACCTAGAGAATTATTTATGAAATATTTTAGTATTCCCAAATTAAAGACAATTTTACTTTCATCCATTTGTTACAATAACATATACTTTCTTGCCGATGAATTCCTTTGGAAAGTCAATTCTTGCACTTGTTCCAAATGGTTTAACTTCTCTTTCAAGAAAACATTTTATCCCTTTCAAAGTAAGACTTGATCTTTCTATAATCTTTACTCTTTTCATACCTATCTAATAGATAGGTTAAGTATATAAACTTTATGGAGTAATTTTATAGTTTGAACACTCACGCGGAGATACTATTTTTGAAGAATTGCGAAAAACGTTTAAATTATCAATTTTTATCAGAAATAAGTTACAA
>CAZFNY010000166.1:0-1513 GCA_964520275.1 Candidatus Woesearchaeota archaeon
ATTCCTCCCAAAACTTAAAAGTTTGGGTATCCTCGCCGTGGATGTAATGAAAAAGGTGAAAAGAGGGAAGAATTCTTTTAAGAAAATTCATTTTATTCTGCTTGGTATTTTGGCTTTGGAATTAATATTAGTTATTTCATTTAGCACAGATTTTACCGGAAATGCAATAAGTGCTGTTAAGAAGATTGTTGCTCCTAATTCTGCGAAGAGTGAGGGAATTATTGAAAAAACTATATCTCCTAGCGATTATCCTTCTCCATCAACTAACTTACCAAACACTTTGTTAAATTCATATCTCTTTAGTACAAACTCTCAAGAACCAACAATAGATCAAATAAATCAAAAAATAAAACAAAAAGGAGCTTTATGGGATGCTAAAGAAAATAAGATTTCTAAGCTCTCTGAAGAACAAAAAAAGAAATTATTGGGATTAAAATTAACTAGTGAAGAATCAGAGAAATTAAAAAAAGGACAGAGCTTAGCTAAAATTACAGCTTCTAAACCTGTAGCAGGTGTAAAATCACAACTTCCTGATTTTTTTGATTGGAGAAATATTGGAGGAAAAAATTATGTTACAGATGTTAGAGATCAGGCATCTTGTGGAAGCTGTTGGGCTTTTGGAGCAGTAGCTGTTTTAGAAGGTCATGTTAATGTTTATTATAATAATCCATATATTGATCTGAATTTATCTGAGCAAGATTTGGTCTCATGTTACCTTGGAACTGGATGTGATGGAGCAGACACTACTAAAGTAGAACAGGTTTTTAGTGATTATTTGCAGAACATAGGAATATCTAAAGAATCTTGTTTTCCTTACACAGCTACGAATAATGATTGTGCGAATAAATGCTCGGATTGGCAACAAGATGCCTGGAAAACTTTGGATTATCAATCAATAGATTTAATCGGGGATTTACCTATGAGAGTTAATAATATAAAACAAGCTTTAATTAATTATGGACCTATTGAAGTTGGAATGACAGTTTATTCTGACTTCCCCAGTTATTCTGAAGGAATTTATTCTCACATAACAAATAGGATTTTAGGGTATCATGCTGTTACAATTATTGGATTTGGAACTTATGATGGGTTAGATTATTGGATTGTAAAAAATAGTTGGGGAATTAATTGGGGGGAAGAAGGATATTTCAAAATTCTTGTTGGAGATTCTGGAATTGATTCATGGTTTGCTTTTGCAGTAACAGAGCCAAATCCCCCAACAACTCAAAATAAAATTTGCACAGATGATGATGGAGATGGTTATTGTTATTGGGGATTGGGAAATAAACCTTCAAGTGGTTGTCCTGAATGCGATAATGTAATTGAAGATTGTGATGACTCTAATTCTTCAATCTTTGAAAATTGTGGCATTAATATGGGAACTGGTTTTTTATCTATCGATTCCACTCCAAGTAACGCCCGCATATATGTTAAAGATT
Organism: Candidatus Woesearchaeota archaeon; assembly: GCA_964520275.1. GTDB lineage: Archaea > Nanobdellota > Nanobdellia > Pacearchaeales > GW2011-AR1 > CAZFNY01. The sequence goes on from CAZFNY010000166.1 coordinate 1,440, forward strand.
TGGTTTCGGGAAATTGGGTTTATAGGGGAAGGACCCCCACAGAATTTAAACTAATGGCTGGAGAGAGAGAAATT
>CAZFNY010000167.1:0-1509 GCA_964520275.1 Candidatus Woesearchaeota archaeon
TGTTCAATTGTTAATTCTGAATTCAACAATGAAGGCGGGTCAATATCGACGCAAAATCCTGGTTGTTCTGCAGAAACAAAACTAAATAAAAATATGCTCAAAAAAATCATCAATAAAATTTTCTGTTCCATTTTATAATTTTCCTAAATTTCCTAAAACATCTTTTGCTTCTGCATAAATCCAATAAAAACCACTTTCATTTAATTCATATATATTAAAATCATGTTCATATAATCCTGAACTATCATTGTATTCAATGTCATAAATCCAATCACTATCATAATAATCAAAATTCCCCTTTCCATCAGAAGGAAAACCAGCAGTTACTATCTTATATTTTACAGTTTCATCATCAATATTGTATATATCTGTTATGTTCAATTTTATTGGAACTATGGTTTTATTTTCACTAAAAATAGTGTTATCAAATGAACTTACTAACTCAATTTTAGGTCCAGCATTATCCGGCTCCATTTCCATCAATTCTATTGAAACATTATATTCTCCAGGATATAAAGCAGGGTTTGAAGATATAGATAAGTTAACTTTATCTCTTGAATTTAATTGAAGCATATAATAATTAGGATTATAACAGTAAAAAGTTCCATTAGGAACTTCATCAATTGTATACTGAATATTGGATTTGTCTTTTGCTTTAAATTGAATTGGGGCAGTTTCAGAGCATGTCATAGGAATTGTATTATACTTGAAAAATCCTGGAAGTAAATATTGTTCAGCATACATGAATAAATTAAAATCCCCTTTCCACATAGGATAAATTGGATTTAATGAAGTTACATTAACTCTTGCAACTAATGGAGCATTATTATAATTTTCAGGAACATAAGGGTAATCAAAATTAAATGTTGTGGAAGTTGTTCCTCCTGCAATAAAACTAGGGATGTCTAAGGAGGTACTGACATTTGTTATTGTTCCTGCCATAACAATTCCAATTAAGAAAATGCTTGCAATGATTAATGTTAATGTTTTTTGTTTCATGTTGTTACTTGTATTTTTGAATTTCCATTTAATTCAATATAATATTTAATATTGTTAAATCCATCGCTTAATCTTAATACTAACATATCAGATTCTTCCATATCTGTTAATTCAGTTCCTTCACAAGTAATTGAATATAGATGAAAATTAAAATCATCTAATTGAGGGATTGTTATAGATGGATTGTTTGTACAAATATTATCTTTTTTGAGATAAGGATCTTCTCCTTGAATTGTATAAATTTCAATATCCACTTGTCCTGATACATTGTCTTCAGTTTTTAAAGAAAGTGTCAAGTCCCAATTAGCTTCATAAAAAGATTCAACTCCGAGAGATTCAGAGATAAAGAATTTACTGTTGGAACCTGTAAAAGAAGGGGTTGTGGTGGTGGATTTTCCTTCTTCATTTATTGCTAATCCCCAAATAGAAGTACCCCCAAGAGGATGTTCTCCATCCAAATAAAACACCGGCCCCCGCACTTCAACACTTCCACTAACTATATTAGACAAC